>DATIPJ010000502.1:0-14489 GCA_035472155.1 Kofleriaceae bacterium | reverse complement strand
GGTCGATCGAGGACACGCGCCGGCACGCGTCCTCGAGGCCTGCGATCTCGAGGCGGAAGTTCCACGGCTGCCACATCTTCGACGACGTGTTGTAGTCGCCCTTGATGTCCTCGCCGTTCGCCTTGAGGTGCTGGACGTCCTCGGCCTGGAACGTGATGTCCATGAAGCCGGGCTCCTTGCTGTTACCCTCGAGCTTGGGGAACGCGATCTCCTTCATCAGGGCGTCCCGGAACTCGATGCGGTGCGTCGCCTTGTAGTCGAAGTTCGCCGCGGTGAACGCGCCGCTCTTCGTCAGGCACTGCTTCTTGAAGGACGCGACGTTCCAGTCGGCGAGCTCGCCGGTCTGGCTCATGCCGATCTTGGCCTTGGCGTCGGAGTACTTGAACGTGGTCAGGTGCTTGGTCTGGAAGTTCTCGGGGCCGTGGTCGATCTTGGCGTGCTCGCCTTCGAACGCGAAGCCGTTGAACGACTTCAAGAACGCAGCGCGCGAGTTGCCAACCTCGAGGAGGAAACGGCCTGTCGTTGCTGAGCGCTTTGGATCAAATGCCATGTTTGCTTGTCTCCACTCGTGTTCGGTCGTGAATCGAACGGCCCGACACGGAGAACATCGGTGGCCACAACGCCGCTACCCCTGCACTTCAACTCCCCAAGCCTTGTGGTTACCGAAGCTCCCCCTGGCGTTTCCTGGTTCCTGTGTCTGTGGTTCCTTGAGCCGCCGGGCTCCCCACCGCACCATCGCGGCGGGCCCGTTTGACCGCGTGTTACGACGCGGTCCAGTCTCTTCTTCCCTCTCGTCCTCTCGGAAACGCTACCGATTGCCTCTCTGCGCTCCACCCTCGCGCATGCGGTCCCCACCGCAGAGAGGCAGGGCCCTCGCTACTCTTCGACGCCGCCGCCGGAGGCCATCTGGCCGATCCGGAAGATGACGAATTCCGCGGGCTTCACCGGCGCGAGGCCGATCTCGACGACCAGCTGGCCGGCGTCGATGACCTCGGGCGGATTGGTCTCTTCGTCACACTTGACGTAGAACGCCTGCTCCGGAGAGGTACCCATCAGCGCACCGTTGCGCCACAGCAGGGTCAAGAACGACGAGATGGTGCGCTGCACGCGCTTCCAGAGGCGATGGTCGTTGGGCTCGAACACCACCCACTGGGTGGCGCGCTCGATGCTCGACTCGACCATGATGAACAGCCGGCGCACGCTGATGTAGCGCCACGACGGATCGCTCGAGAGCGTACGGGCACCCCAGATGCGGATACCGCCGTTCATGAAGCGAATCGCATTGATTCCCTTCGGGTTCAGAAGGTCCTGCTCCCCCTTGCTCACGTTGTACTTGAGCCCGAGTGCGCCGCGGACGATCTCGTTGGCGGGCGCCTTGTGCACGCCGCGCTCGCTGTCGGTGCGCGAGTAGACACCCGCGATGTGGCCGGCAGGCGGAACGAAGATGTTGCCCTTGTCCGGGTCATAGACCTGGATCCACGGGAAGTAGTACGCGCCGTACTTCGAATCGCGCGGCTTGGGCAGCTTGTCCACGCCGCCCGTGATGGTCTCCGGCGAATCGAGGATCGCGAACCGGTCCTTGCGGGTCTCGGCGTGCGACAGGAGCGCGTCCTGCACCGCCGGCGAGGTCTGGCCGGGCGCGCAGATGATCGCGATCTCGTCGCTCTCCTCGAAGCACTTGAGGCCGGTGCGGGCACCGGGGCCACCATCGCGGCCGATGTAGAACGAGTCGCGGCTTGCGGCGCCCACGTGCGCGGTGGCCGGGGCCTTCTCGTCCTTCTTGTCGGTCGCAGCGGGCTTGGTCTCCACCTTTGCTCCCTCGGGTGCGCCGACGTTCACGACGAAGCACCGAGAGCCACCGTTGTTGAAGAAGCCGTAGACCGAGTGAGCAAGGTGCTCGCTGCAGTCCTTGAAATCGCCGAAGGTCTTGACGAACTGTGACCAGTTCGTGATCAGGACCGATTCGTTGATCGGCCCCTTGGCCGACTCTCCGAGGAATCCGACGGTGTTGGTACCGACGGCCTCGATCGGCTTGGACCCGCGATCGACTTCTTCGACATATACGCCAGGGGACAGGTAACTGGTTGCCATTCGCTCTTCTCCTTGTCGTTGCCGATAACGGTGGTCTTCGCCCGTTCATCGGATCGCCGCACGTGCCCCATGCACGCCGCGGCACAAAACCTTGGTCATTTCTTGCCCGACGAGCCGCCTCCCAGATCGACCCGTCGCCCGCCGAGGAACGGGTTGCCGCTCGGGCCCTGTTCGCTGATGCGAGGATCGGTGATCGACTTGTACTCGAGCTGGCGGGTCTGGACGCGCTTGAACTCCTCGAGCTTCTCGGGGAGGATCGGAATCGCGGTCCAGGCCTGAACGGCGGGCCGTACGGGCTGGTTCAGGCTTCCCCAGAACCGCGCGAGCGTGCCTTCATCGAGCCGCGCGGACATGAGGATATGGAGCTTGAAATCATCCTCGAACGACTGACCCTTGAGTCGCTCGCGCGTCAGCTCCGGATTCTCCATCACCGTGCGGATGATGAGCCCGAGCAGGAGCTGCTCGTCCTCGGGGGTCTGGGCCCACGCCGAGACCAGGTAATCGAGCCGGACCCAGAGGCGGCGCCGACGAAAAAACTCCTTGATCGAGCCGTCGGCCTGCGTGACCTCGACGAGCTCCTGGTGGGGAGTCGCATCGAACCCCTCGGGGTCGATCGACATCTGATAGAGATAGACCGAGACGGCCGGCAGCTTGCCTTCGATCGCGTCGGGCCGCGGCGCTTGCTCGACGATGTGCACACGCTTGTAGCCGTTGCGCTTGAACTCGTCTTGCAGCAGCCGGGACAACGTCTCCGACGTCTCTTTGATGATGTGGTGTTGAGGCGTCATCGACGTAACGCCGCCCACTCCCCCGTGGACAGGTCGCGTGATGTTATCTGCTCGCGGACGTTGCTCAAGGGTGAACGCACGGAAAACGACCACTCCTCACATTCGCCGACGCAATCTGCAGTGGCGCGCACAAATGGTCGCCGGGTTTTTGCTGACGACGCGTTGCGAGTCAGCTTCGTATCGCCGAAAAGGTGATGGAGTTGACACTTCGCAGCGGAACAAACATGGTCATTCGGTGTCGGGCCGCCATCTGTTCATCTGCACGAACGGCCGTTCGTCCGGCAAACCGGCATGCGGCCCCAACGGCGGTGATTCCCTGATCGCGGCGGTGCAGCACCACCTGCTCGAGCGGGGCGCCCACGATGCGCTCGTGACGCCGTGCGGGTGCCTCGGCCCGTGCTTCGACGGGCCCAACGCCGTCGTCTATCCCGACGGTGTCTGGTACGCGGGGCTCACCGCCGACGATGCGGCGGGCCTCGTCGAGCACCTGGTCTCCGGGGCGCCGCTCGACAGCAAGCGGGCCGCCCGCCCAGGGCCGGAACGCGAGTAGCCAGCGCCGCGTGCGTGCGGCGCGAGCGCGCTACGAGACGGCGTCGGCGATCCGCGCGATCGGCGTGGTCCGCCAGGTATCTATCGCCTGATGGGTCGTGGCTTCGAGGTCATCTGTGATCTCGGCGACGCATACCCATGGGAAGCTGTCGCTCAATACGGCGCGCAGGTCGGTCGATGGCACGCCGAAGCCGGGCGCGAGCAGACACACGCCGACGTGGAGCTGCGACCGGGTGAGCAGGTCGATCGCCTCGAGCGGCGTCTTGGGCGCGAGCGGTGTCATCCCGCGGTCGGCCAGGCGCGTGATCAGGTCGCGCTTGCGATCGATGTTCTCGTCGATCACGAGGATCGGCCGCCGAAGCGCAGCGCCACGCGCCGAGGCGATCGAGGCATCGATCGACTCGCGCAGCGAGCTGTCGACGCGATCGAACGCGAGCGCGATGCGCCACTGCCTACCGGTCGGCTCGACGCGTACCGTGCGCGCCACCACCCACCCACTGCCTTCTGCCAGTCGGATCTCCAGGTCGAGCTCTTGCTCGAGCGGTCGGCTCGCGACGCTGATCAGTACGCCGCTCTGTGAGAGATTCTCGATCATGCCGTGTAGTGGCCCGCCGTTCGCGTAGAGCACAGCGAAACCACGAACGGGCACACGTAGAGCACGACGACGTTCTCCCAGGATTACCGAGTCAACCATGCGTCCTCCACTCTCGAGCATACGGGAGCCAGCCTTCCTCCGATCGTGAAATGTGGGTGCCCCCTCGAGAAAGTCTGCTGACGCCTCGCGTCAATACATCGACAGCGTAGCAATCCACTCTGGCCGGACCTCGAACCTGCTACGTCTGCATGCTTCGTGGGCGATCTGCCGCGTGAATCCGCGAAAGTCGCACTCCGATCTGTGCACGCTTGTCCCGATCGGATTTGTCATTCGCGCACACCGACGCTTGGACTCGGCGCGAACCACTGCTCAATAGGTCAGCAGCGCATCCAGGTGCTGGCGCTCCCAGCTCCGGGCCTGATCGTAGAGCTCGAAGCCCGCCTCGTCGGCGAGGAACGCCTTGGAGTGAAATTCGCGGCGGCCGTTCTTGACCCGGATGTCGTGCACCTGATGCAGCATCTCGTGGAACACGATCCACGACACGAAGAACCTGGGCACGAACGCGCGATCGAGCGAGCGGTGGATCCGGATCAGGCGATCCTCGACCGAGTAACTCCCCATCTTGATCGAATTGCGGCGGCGCGGGCGGCCGCAGCGCGCGCCCCACGTGATCGCGGCATCGATCCGGCTGTCGAAGTAGCGCGCGTTGAGCTCGTCGAAGATCGCGCGCAGGTCGTGGACCTCGCCCGCGGTGAAGATCAGCTGGGTCGGCGCGCGGCGCGCCCGGCCGCGCACATGGCCGGCGTTGGCGTCGATGAAATCGCCCAGGATGCGCGAGGCCTCGGCGTCGTTCTCGGCGATATAGTGCGCGAGCGCGCGCGTGATCACCGGATCGGCGTCGGCGAACATGTGGTGCAGCCGGACCTCGTAGCGCCGGGTGCGGTCCTCGCCGGGCGCGATCCGCCGCACCGAGATCATCGTGTAGCGGTTGTCGGTCAGCGTGACCTGGACCCGGCCGTGCGCGAGGTGCGCCCGGATCCGGCGCTCGAGGCTGTCCTGCGCGCGGACGATCTCCTCGGACAGGATCGGTGCGGTCTTCTTCGCGCGCCGCAGCGCCTCGACGAGGGCGACCGCGCGCCCCGGGCCAGCGCCGGTGTCGCTACGGAGCGACGGGCCGGCGCAAGGCTCGAGATACGGCGCACGGGTGGCGGGCAAAGCTTCACTCAACGCGGACTCCTCTTATTGAAGCACATAGCCAACTTGCGTACTGTGAGAAGCCTCCCGAGCGTGAGCGCTGTCCACGCATGCGAACCCGGCCCCGCCGGTCCGTCGAGAAACCCGCACCGCCAACGAGGAAAATGCTAACGCGGGGGTTCCGGATGGATCAAATTTTCCAACGCGCCAGGGGATCGGATCCGATCGCAACTCTTGGGAAAACCAGGCAGAGACAACGTTGGACCCGGGATCGCACCGAGCCGTCGGCGCATACGCTATCTTGCCGCCCTCATGAGCGCGTTTCTGACGAAACATACTCGGACCCATAGCTGCGGGGCGCTGCGCGCCGCAGACGCGGGTCGTCAGGTAGTGCTGACCGGCTGGGTGCAGGCGTATCGCGACCACGGCGAGCGCATCTTCATCGACCTACGCGACCGCGATGGCGTCACCCAGGTCGTCGCCGATCGCACGCGGCTCGCGGACATCCACCAGATCGCCGACACGGTGCGCGCCGAGTGGTGCATCGGGATCGCCGGCGAGGTCCGTCTGCGCGGCGAGCAGCTCTCGAAGGGCGAGCCCGGTGAGCAGCGCAAGATGAAGAAGATGACCAACGAGAAGATTCCGACCGGCGAGATCGAGGTCTGGATCGACGAGATCGAGGTCTTCTCGCAGTCCGACACGCCGCCGTTCCAGATCGAGGACGATACCGAGACCAACGATCAGCTGCGCCTCAAGTACCGCTATCTCGACCTGCGCCGGCCGCGCATGCAGCGGAACCTCATGACGCGCTCGCAGATCACGCGGACCACGCGCGACTACCTGGGCAGGAACGGCTTCCTCGAGATCGAGACCCCGTTCATGGTGAAGTACACGCCGGGCGGCGCGCGCAACTTCCTGGTGCCGTCGCGGCTCAACCCGGGCTGCTTCTACGCGCTCGCCGAATCGCCGCAGATCTTCAAGCAGCTGCTGATGGTCGGCGGCTACGAGCGCTACTTCCAGATCGTGCGGTGCTTCCGCGACGAGGACCTCCGGCTCGACCGCCAGCCCGAGTTCACCCAGATCGACATCGAGATGTCGTTCGTCAACGAGCGCATCCTCCAGGACATGATGGAGGGCCTGATCGCCGGGCTGTGGAAGGATGTGCTCGGCATCGAGCTCGCCCTGCCCCTTCGCCGGATGACGTTCGCCGAGGCGATGGACAAGTACGGCGTCGACAAGCCCGACCTGCGGCTCGACCTCACGCTGTGCGACGTGACCCAGCCGTTCTCGACCAGCGGGTTCAAGATCTTCGAGAGCGTGATCGCGGGCGGCGGCATCGTGAAGTGCCTGCGCATCCCCAAGAACGACAAGCTGACCCGCGCGATCATCGACGGGCTTCCCGAGATGGGGAAGTCGTTCGGCCTCAAGGGCGTGACCACCGTGCGGCTGCAGGAAGGCGGCGTGTGGCAGGGCATGAAGGGCGTATCCGACGAGGCGCGCCAGAAGGTCGAGCAGATCGCCGGGGCCGAGGTCGGCGACGCGCTGATCTTCGTGGCCGACAAGTACAAGGTGACCAACACGGCGCTCGGCCACATCCGGCTCCACCTCGGCGAGAAGCTCGGGCTCACCCGCAAGGGCGAGTGGCAGTTCATGTGGCTGACCGACCCGCCGCTGTTCGAGGTCGACGAGGCCACCAAGGAGATCGCCGCGGCGCACCACCCGTTCACGTCGCCGCGCGTCGAGGACGAGGCCCTGCTCGACTCGGCGCCCGAGCGCGTGCTCGCGCGCGCCTACGACCTGGTGCTCAACGGGGTCGAGCTGGGCGGCGGCTCGATCCGTATCCATCGCAGCGACCTGCAGGCGCGGGTATTCCGCGCGCTGCACATCAGCGAGGACGATCAGCGCGCCAAGTTCGGCTTCCTGCTCGACGCGTTCAAGTTCGGGCCGCCGCCGCACGGCGGGATCGCGTTCGGCCTCGACCGGCTCGCGATGCTGATGGCCGGGACCGAGTCGCTGCGCGACGTGATCGCGTTCCCCAAGACGCAGAAGGGCTCCGACCTCATGACCGAGTGCCCGACGCCGGTGTCGCGGCGCCAGCTCGACGAGCTGTTCATCCAGGTCAAGCCGGACCTGCCGAAGTAGCGCAGGCCTTCGCTGGCTAGGCCGACCACGCCGGCGAGATCTCGACGGTGATCCGCGCACCGCGGCGGATCACGCCCAGGGTCGCCGCGCGGCCGGCCGGCCAGGTGCGCAGCGCGCGGTGGAGCGCGTCGACGCCGTCGATCGGGGTGTCGGCGAACCGCACGATCAGGTCGCCGTCGTGGAGCTGGGCGCGTGCCGCCGGGCTGCCGGGCTCGACCGACTGGATCTCGACCGCGGCGGCGCCGAGGCCGTGGTGGTAGGCGAGCCGGCGATCGAGCGGGCGGCGGATCGCGCCGACCCCGAGCCAGGCCCGCCGGACGCGGCCGTGCGCGAGCAGCTGGCCGAGCACCCAGGCGGCGGTCTCGACGGCGATCGCGAAGCCCAGGCCCTGGCTGCGCGCGATGATCGCCGTGTTGACGCCGAGCACACGGCCGGCGCCGTCGAGCAGCGGTCCGCCGGAGTTGCCCGGGTTGAGCGGCGCGGTGTGCTGGATGACGCCGTCGATCAGGCGGTTGCCCTTGCCGCGGAGCGAGCGGCCGAGCGCCGACACCACGCCGGTCGACACCGTCGATTCGAAGCCGAGCGGGTTGCCGATCGCGACCGCGAGCTGGCCGACCCGCGGCGCGAGGCTGCCGTCGACCGGCAGGTACGGCACGCCCCTGGGGCCAGCGAGCGCCGCCGCGTCGACGCGGATCACCGCAAGGTCGGTCGCCGGATCGTCGCCGACGACCTGCGCGTCGGCCGTCTCGCCCGCAGGCGTCTTGACCTTGATCGCGCTCGCCCCCGAGACCACGTGGCTGTTGGTCATCACGTAGCCATCGGGGGTCACCGCGAAGCCCGAGCCCGCGCCGCCCGGGCTGCCGCGCCGCGCGGCGAGCTCGATCGCGACCACCGCGGGGCCGGCCCGCTCGACGACGTCGATCACCGCGCGCGAGTACGCGTCGAGCAGCGCTGCGTCGTCGGGGACCGGCACCGGCGGCGCAGCCGGATCGAGCTCGGGCCTGGGCTCGGGCTCGGCCGCGCCATTGCCGATCACGGCCGGCTTCCCAGCGTGACCGAGAGCGCCAGCTTCGCGCCCCCGCGCAGCACGGTGAGCTCGAGGGTCTCGCCCGGTCGGTCGCCGAGCGCCAGCCGCAGGCTGTCGGGGTCGGTGATCGGCGTGCCTGCGAGCTCGACCAGGATGTCGCCGACCAGCACGCCGGCGAGCGCTGCAGGGGCGCCATCCTCGACACTGGCGACCAGCGCGCCGCGATCGCGACCTGCGAGCTGGGCCAGGGCCGCCGGCAGCTGCGCGGGATAGGCGCCGACGCCGAGGTAGCCGCGCCGGATCCCGCCGTGGGCCGCGAGCTCATCGACCACGCGGCGCAGGGTCTGGGTCGGGATCGCCAGGTCCTCGCCGCGGAACAGCGTGCGCGTGTTCATGCCGATCACCGCGCCGTCGGCGTCGATCAGCGGGCCGCCGGCGAAGCCGCGCGGGACCTGGCGGTCCGACTCGACGTAGCGATCGAGCTTTCCGCCGTGCGGCGTACGGATCGCGGGCCCGAGCACGCCGATCGCGCGCAGCGACGCGCGCACGCTGCGCCCGGGCCGACCCAGCGCGAGCGCGAGGTTTCCGACCGCCAGCGAGCCGAGGTCGCGGAAGGTCGCGGGAGTGAGGCCGCCGCCGGCGACGCGCAGCAGCGCGACATCGGTCCCCGGATCGCGGCCGATGACTTCCGCGTCCCGCCGATCGATCCCACGGGGGAGGACCCGCGCCCCGTCGGCGCTGCCGTCGGGGTCCCCACCCCCCGCGATTCGGCTTCGCCGATCGACCTCGCCATCGTCACTCGCGATGCCTACGGTGGTGCGGTCCGGAGTATGGAAGCTCGCGCTGATCACGAGGTCGCTCGCCCACGCGATGCCGGTGCCACCGTTGCCGTGGCCTCGGGCGACGTGGACGACCGAGCGCGCGGCGGCTTCGACGGCAGCGGCGAGGGCCTGATCGAGCGCGTGAAAAACATTCTGTGCTGGCTGAGCCATGAAACTCTCCTTCTCGAATCGACTCCGCACTCCCTCCGGGAGTGCTGCGCGCCCCGGCAAAGCCGTGGCTTGCGAACGGAGAGTGCCCCTCCCGGCCGAGCGCGTACATCGGCCGTTCGGCGAGGTTGTCGTCGGAAAATCGACCGGGCGCACGCCTGGCGCCAGCGGTGTGGACAGTGTTTCCCGGCGGGCCCTCCCCATCCGGGCAGGGTTGACCCGGAAGCCTGGCGTGACCAGATTGTCCCTTACGTACGCGTCAGGCTGCCTTTTTGGGCCTGCGCTGCCAAGGAATCTATGACTCGCAATCCAAACCTTCCGATCGCAGCGGTGAGCGACCCGATCAAGGTCGCGTTGCTGTCTGACGATCCGTTGCTGCGAGCTGGGCTGTCTAGCTTGCTCGCGCAGCTCGGTTCGATCGATGTGGTGGAGCGGGAGCGGGCGGAGGTAGCGCTGTGGGACGCTGGCGTGGATGCCAGCAAGACGCTGTCGCGGCTCGGGGAGCTGAGAAACCTCCCCATGCCCGTCGTCGCCGTCGTCGGCGACGCGGCGCACGTGGCACCCGCGATCGCAGCAGGTGCGCGCGGCGTCGTGCTGCGCGACCAGGTTGGCCCCGGCATTCATGCGGCGCTGGCCGCCGTGCGCAGTGGGCTGACCGTGATGGACACGCAGCTCGCGTCGAGCCTCGTGCCGAGCCAGCTGCCGCGCGAGCCCAAGGGCCGCGGTGAGCTGACCGAGCGCGAGCGCCAGGTCGTGCAGCTGCTCGCCGAGGGTCTATCCAACAAGCTGATCGCGGATCGGCTCGGGATCAGCGATCACACGGCGAAGTTCCACGTCAACGGCGTGATGATGAAGCTCGGCGCTTCGACCCGGACCGAGGCGGTGGTCGAAGCGATGCGGCGCGGCCTGATCCGGCTCTAGCCGGCAGCCAGCCGTAGCGGTCGAGCGCGATCAGACCGCTGTCGCCGATGATGACGCCCTCGCGCTCGAGCAACTGGCGCTGGACCGCCGCGCCGACGGGATCGTGGATCGCGATCCGGCCGCGGGTCCTGCCCGCCTTGCCGATCACGCGCTGCCAGGGCAAGCGTTGCCCGGGCTTGGAGACCTTCATCGCGGCGCCCGCCACGCGCGCACCGCCCGGTATGCCCGCGAGCTCGGCGACCTGTCCATAGGTCGCGACCAGCCCCGTGGGAATCCTGCGCACCACGGCATAGATCGAGCGATACAGCAGCGCGACATGCTCGGTCATCTCGCTGGACGCCATGGGGCCAGGACGCTACCACCGGACCATGAGGATCCGCGTGCTGTACTTCGCCGTGTTCCGCGAGAAGCTTGGACGCGACAACGACGTCGTCGCGCTCGCCGACGGCGCGAAGGTGCGCGATGCGGTTGCGGCGCTCGCGGCGCGCTACACCGCGGTCGACAAGCTGCGCGGTAAGTTCCGCGTTGCGGTCAACCAGGACTTCGCCGACGACGAGCGCGAGCTGGCCGACGGCGATGAGCTCGCGCTGATCCCGCCGGTGGCCGGCGGCGCCGATGCGCCTGCGCGCCACGCGCAGCTGCTCGCCACGCCGCTGTCGCTCGATCGCTGCATCGCCGCGGTCACCGGCCCGGGCATGGGCGGCATCACCACGTTCACGGGCATCGTGCGCCGGCACAGCCGCGGCACCGCGGTCGATCACCTCGAGTACGAGGCCTACGGCGAGATGGCCGTCCGCGAGATGGTGCGCCTGTGCGACGAGATCGAGGCCGAGGTCGCTGGTGCGCGGCTCGCGGTCGAGCACCGCACCGGGCACCTCGCGGTCGGCGACACCGCCGTCGTGATCGCCGCGGCGGCGCCCCACCGAGCGGAAGCGTTCACGGCGTGCCGCGCGATGATCGATCGCCTGAAGGAGCGCGTGCCGATCTGGAAGAAGGAGATCGGCGAGGACGGCGCCGAGTGGGTCGGCCTCGGCCCGTGACCGGACCGAGCGGAGCTTACTGCTCGGAGGGCGGCATCGCGGAGCCCGCACCGTTCGCCGAGGCCGAGCCGTTCGGCCCCGGCGGCATCGGCTGACCGGGCACCGGCATCTCGCCGTTGGGCCCCGGCAGCGGGACCTGCACCGCGTCGGTCGTGCCGGCGTCCATCAGCCCCTGCACCATCGGCGAGATCATCTGCGACGGCGGCGTCGCCGGCGGTGGTGGCGGCGGGTTGACCTGCGGCGGCGGGATCATCGGCCGCCCGTTCGGCGCTGGGGCCGACGGCGTCTCGGGCGTGATCGTCAGGTTCGGCCGCGGGTTCGAGGCGGCGCCCGGGTTGTCCATGCTGGTGTTGGCGGCGGCCCCGCACACCATGCCGAGCCGGCGCAGCTCGCGCACCGGGCCGTCGAGCTTGATGTGGAACAGGTTGTCGGGCCCGAGCGGCGCGCCGGTCGTCGAGATCGCAGCGTGGGTCTTGGGCTCGCGCTTGAGCAGCCCGTCGCTGCCCTTGAACCGGAGGCAGCCGGTGACCAGCGACGACTGCAGATCCTGGTTCAGCGTCATGTCGAAGTCGACATGGAGCTCGCCGTCGGGCGACTTGACGTCGAACCTGGTGATCGAGAGCTTGCCGCCCTTGATCTGGACGTCGGCGAGCAGCGTGTCGACGTTGACCTTGCCGAAATCGATGCCGCCCTCCGCGAACGCCTGCTGGGCGCGGATCTTGAGCTTGGGCCTGAGCTTGCTCTTGCCGTCGCCGATCGTGCAGCCCGACGGGCACGCCAGCTCCACGTTGCCTTCGGCCTTGGGCCAGTTGGGACCGACCTTGCCGGCCTTGGACTTGTCGTTGGGCAGGTCGAGGTCGAACGCGAAGCGCACCTTGCCGCTCATCGGCAGCCCGAGCACCTCGCGCATCGGCAGGCTCGCCGACGGCAGATCGCTGCCGACGAGGTCGACCTGCGTCCCGCCGTTCGAGCTCGCGATCGTGCCCTTGATGTGGCCCGGGCCGATCTTGGCGTCGATCTTGACCGAGGCGGTGCCGCGCAGCAGCGCGAACAGGCCGAGGTTGACCTCGAGCTGCTCGATGTAGAACGTGGTCGCGATCTCGTCGGCCGACGTCGGCCGCGTGCGCAGCGAGACCGCCTTGAAGTACATGCGGCCCGGCAGGATGCCGCGGTCGACGTCGCCGATCGTGACGTCGTACTTGTCCGACAGTACGTCGATGATCTTGTCCTTCACCCGCGCGAACGGGAACGTCAGCTGGAAGGCGAACACGAAGGTCACCAGACCGACGAGGGCAAAGCCCGCATAGCGCGCGATCTTGCGCGCGCGCGGACCGAGGTGGGGGATCCGTACTGCCATGTCAGCCGCCTCGCTTCTCGCCGGAGCCGGCGTCGCCGCCCTCCGGCTTCTTGCTCAGGTCCCTCTCCTTGGCGTAGGTCGAGACCTCGAGCGACGCGTCGAGCTTGTCCTTGCCCTTGTATTCCTTGCGCGTGATGTCGAGGTGGGTGACCGCGACGTACTTCGACTTGCCCTCGATCTCCTGGAGGAACCGCTTGAGCTGCTCGAGCGTCAGGTCCGTGACGCTGAGCGACACCGAGTTGATCACGAACCCGGGGCGCGAGCCGGGGGTCTTCGGCGTGGTGCCCTTGAGCTGGAAGCCCGCCGTGGTCGCCGCGTTGGTCAGGTAGGTCTCGAGGGCGAGCGGCTCGACCGGCATGCCGGCGAGCACATCGTCGGTGGGCAGCCGAGGGCCGCGCGCCTTGAGGTCCGCGACCACCGTGAGCGCCTGGCGCATCCGGTTGTTGCGAGCCTCCATGTTGTCGAGCCCGGTGCCGATCGCGAGCCCGAGCCAGATCACGATCGTGATCGGCGCGGCGACCGCGGCGATGACCACGAGCCCGCGCTCGCGCGGCGAGATCCGGTCCCAGAAGTCGCGCGCGCGTTCCTGGATGGTGGACATCAGCTACCTCCTCCCATGCACTGCGCGGTGATCGTGAGCTTGAACCGCTTGTTGCCGTTGGGCAGCGTGTCGGTCGGGCCGCGCGTCACGTTGTTCCTGAAGCAATCGATCTTCTTGAGCTCGGTGACCAGGAGGTCGATCTCCTCGGCGCTCTTGGTCGTGCCGCTCATGTCGATCTTGGCGTCGTCGATCAGGAGCTTGTCGAGATCGATCGTGATCTTGTCCTTGGGCGGGATGTGCGAGCTGATCTCGAGCAGCAGGTCGTACGCGGTGAGCTTGGGCATCGGCGACACCGCGCCGGCGCCATTGCTCGCCGGTGAGCCGAGGATGGCCTCGACGGTGTGCGGCTCGGGCAGGTCCGCGGTCTCGGCCGCGAACCGCGCGGTGAGCGTCTTCTCGGCCTTGCGCACGCGATAGAGGTCGGCGTACGCGCTGGCGGCGGCGAACGCGGCGATCGCGAGCGCGGCGGCGCCGAGCGGGACGACCTTGGCGCGCAGGAACGAGAAGTCGACCTTGACCGCGAGCGCGCCCGAGCGCAGGTCGAACATCGGCCGGCCGCCCGCGGCATCGAACGCCATGCCGATCGTCATCGCCGCGCTGTCGATCGGCGTGAAGCCGGCGGCCTCGGCGCCCATCCGCGGGCCGGCGATCGCGACCGCGTCGTCGGCGGTGAGCCGCCACGCCGGGATCCCGAGCTGCTCGGTGAGGTACGACGCCATCCCGCGCAGCCGCGAGCCGCCGCCGACCAGCAGCACCGCGATCGCCTGGAACCCGGTGCGGGCGCGGCACGCCGCCAGGGTCTGGCGCAGGTCGCGCGCGAACGGGTGGAGCTCGGCGATCGTCACCTGGTGGATCTGCTGCCACGCCGGGCTGGTCGCCGGCTCGGCGTTCGACGCCACGAAGCCGTCGCTGTGCTTGGCGCGCTCGGCGTCCAGCCACGCCAGCCGCCAGTGCGGCGCCCGCATGATCGCCTCGGTGACCTGCTTGCCGGCGCGCGCGACGCTGCGGCTGAACACCGCCTTGCCGCCGGCGACGACCACGACGTCGGTGCGCTCGTGGCCGACGTCGATCACGGCGACCGCGCCCTCGGTCCGGGCGCGGGCCAGCGACGGCGTGGCCCCGACCAGCCGGATCGCGGCGCCGGCGCGCGCCAGGAGGCCCCGCGGATCGAAGCCGCACTCCTTGCCGAGCTCGA
>DATIPJ010000501.1:0-12677 GCA_035472155.1 Kofleriaceae bacterium | reverse complement strand
ATCGCCCAGTGCCCGAGGAGCGCGGCCGGCCAGCGCGGCTCGCCGATCGCGAGGCGGATCAGCGCGCCGCCGATCGGATCCCACAGCGCGTCGGGATCCTTGGCGACCAGCATGAACACCACGTCGCCGAGCAGCACCATGACGGCGATGCGCGCCCAGGTAAACCGCGTTCCGCCCCACCGCGCGAGCGCGTAGAGGAAGAACACCGCGATCAGGAACACCGGATAGTCGGGACTCGAGAACAGCATCTGCCTGTGCAGGGGTGCCGCGTGCGCGATGTGATCGCGCGCACCGGTACCCGCGCGCGATCATACTCCCGTGCGCAGGAACGCGCGATCGAAGTTGATCGACGCCGGGGTCAGGAGCGGCGTCAGGGCCCGCCGGGAAGCGCCGCGTCGGATGGCTTGGTCAGCGGCGGCGGCGGATCGACCGGATGCGTCGGGGGCAAGCTGTGTGCGAGCCGCCACTTCGCGTACTCATCGAGCACGGCCGACGACAGCGCATCGGCCCACCACTGGTAGCCGATGTCGGTCAGGTGAACGCGGTCCTTGTACGCGATGCGCGGCTCGGCCTGGTACCACGGGTCCATGTGATCGGCGCCGCCCATCGCGGCGAACGTGTCGAAGAACGCGACGTGGTTGCGCGCGGCCGCCGCGTGCTCGACTGCGATGATCTCCGACAGCACGTGCGGCGTGCGCCACTCGCACTCGGGGATCATCGGGGCGTCGGTCTTCAGACGATCGCAGTGCTTGCCACCCTCGCGCGTCGCCATGTCGGGCGGCCCGATGATGAGGATCGCCGCGGTCGGCGCCGCCGCGCGGATCCGCAGGATCGTCTCGTCGAAGTAGCGCGCCATCGCTTCGAGATCGAGGTCGGGGTCGTCGGCCTCGTTGGTGCCGTACTGCAGCGCGACCAGGCGTGGATCGCGGCTCGCGAGCTGCTCGCCGATCACCGACCAGTCCCAGGACCGCAGGCTGCCCAGCCGCCGGCCGACCACGCCGAGCGAGTCGATGATCACGCCGGGCTGCATGCGCTCGAGCACCACGCCGAACAGGTCGAGCATGCCGCCGCCGCCGTGCTCGATCGTGAGCTTGTGCGGGCCATCGACCACCGGGATGACCTGGCGCGCCGGGTGCGGCGGCTCGCTCTCGGTGGTCCGGGTCTTGATCTGCTGCCACGGCCGATCGTCGACGCGGAACTTCAGCGTGCCGTGATCGTGCGCCGCGTAGTACAGGATCTCGAACTGCGCGACGCTGCTCCCCGCCGAACAGTCGCCGCAGGTCTCGACCCACAGCTGCGCGCCCTTGCTCTGGCCGTACACGCGCAGGCCCGCCACGCCGTACGGCTCGGGGTCGGACTTGTGACCGCCCACCGAGGCCTTCCAGCGCCCGCTCGCGCCATAGCGCACGTCGCGCTGGTAGTAGTGCTTGGCCGGCGGGCGCCCCGCCGCGACGAGGCCGCGCCCGGCGTCGCCGAACCGGTTCTGCAGCGTGATCCGGAGCCGCGACGTCATCGAATCGCCCGCGGTGTGCGAGTCGCCGAAGAACAGCCACAGCACGCGCGCCCCCGGATCGCTTCGCTCGGCCGCCGCGAGCCCGGTGAACAGCGCATCGAGGCTGCCGCTCTGCGCGTCGAGGAAGCTCACCGCCGCGGGCCCAGCCGCGGGGCCCGTGGGGGCGCTGACCGCCGCGGTGGCGGCCGCAGCCTCGCCGGTATGCTGCGCGGCCGGCGGGCGGGGCGGCTCGAGCCGTCGACGATGATCGCCGTCGCAGCCGCTGCCACAGCCGGCGAGCACCGAGGCCAGCGCGAACGCCAGGCTAGTGTGACGCATACGTTTGAAAGCCGGCCATGAGCGCGGTGTAGAGGCCCTCGGCGAGATGGTTGGCGCCCTTGCGGGACAGGTGCTGAAAATCCGTCCCCACCATCCCCTTGCGGTACCACCGCGCGGCCGAACCCTTGCCGCCCATCCAGTCATAGGTCGAATAGAAGCCACAGCCCTGATTCCTCGCCGCCACGCGCTGCGCCTCGATCAGCGCGGGCATCACAGGCCTCGATGGAAAGCTCGGGTCGGCGGTGTCGGCCTGATCGGTCGGCGACACCACGAGGCACGCCGCCTCGGGCCGCGCGCGCCTGACCTCGGCGAGAAACTTCTCGTAGTGCGCCGCATACTCCTTGGTGTCTCGGTCACTCGGCCCCAGCCACTCCGCCTCGTTGGCGCCGATCATCACCATGATGAGGTCGGCGCCGCGATGCGCGAGCTCGGCCTGGAAGTGCTCGGGGTTGTTCGCCGCGAAGCTCTTGACGTTGGCGCTCACCACGCCGAGGTTATCGACGACCGCGCCGCTGGCGTTTTCGAGGTCGATGCCGAACAGGCGGACGCGGCCCGACGCCGCGAGCTCGAGCTTGGCCACGCCCGCCGCGATGCTCGCCGCCGCGTACCCCGCCTGCTTGACCTCGCCCTGGGTCGCGACCTCGACGAGCGGCTTGCCGTCGGCCTTGAGCGCCACGTTGCCGCCGTGCGGCTGCGCGAGGTAATAGAGCTCGACCTGCGAGACCGTGCCGGCGTTGAGCTTGATCATCGCGCGGCCATCGCTGGTCTCGACCGTGCTGCCGCCCACGCCGTACAGCCCGTCGGCGATCTGCGTGGTCGAGATCGCGTGCGTGGTCCACGCGCCGCCGCTGGTGCGCACGATGCCTTCGTGCGCGCAGAACCGATGCGGCGGCACGATGTACACGAAGCCCGGCCCGCCGTCGCCGAGCTCCTGCTGAAACAGCGCGCGCAGCCGGCTCGGGATCGCATCGGTCGCGATCACCGAGTCGCCGTACCACGAGAGGCGCACGGCGCGGCCGAGCTTGCTCTGCCTGGAAGCGTCGATCGCGCGATACAGCGGGTCCAGGCCCCAGCGCTTGCAGCTCGGCGGCGCGCCGTCGAGGCAGACATCCTCGAGCGCGAGCACCTTGGCGCGATCGCGGCCCGCGATCGGCGGCGGCGCCGGCGTGCGCTCGGCGTCGCTCTCGGGGAGCGCGGCCGGCCGGGCCACGAACCCGGGCCCGGACACCGGGGCGCCCTGGGACTCGCGCGGCGCGGTGAATCGATCGGCCAGGACCTCGACGCCGCCATCGAGCACGCCCAGCCCGACGATCAGGCAGCCGGCAAACCACAACAACGCCGGCCCGACAGTCCAGCTGCGATCAGGCGCAGACATCCAAACGAAGGTATGCGAAAGATCGTGGGAGTCAAGGATTCACCCGGGTACGATGCGCCCCGAACTCGACGACACGCTCGCCGCGGAATCGGCGCGAACGGCAACGGCGCCGCGCAGCGGACCCGCGACCGTCCCGGGATCGGAGCTCGCCGCCGGTCAGCAGCTCGGTCACTTCCGGATCGACAAGCCGCTCGGGGCGGGCGGCATGGGCGAGGTCTACCTGGCGACCGATCTGGCGCTCGATCGCCCGGTCGCGATCAAGGTCCTGCCCGCAGCGGTCGCGCGCGATCCGGCGCGGCGCGATCGCCTGGTCCGCGAGGCGCGCGCCCAGGCCCGCATCACGCACCCCAACGTCGGGCACATCTACTTCATCGGCGAGGAGTCCGGCCGGTTGTACTTCGCGATGGAGTACGTCGCCGGCGAGACGCTCTCGGCGCGGATCGCCGCCGGCCCGCTCGAGGTCGACGACGCGCTGTCGATCGTGCGCTCGGCGGCGCTCGGGCTGCGCGAGGCGCAGAAGCACGGCATCACCCACCGCGACATCAAGCCGTCGAACCTGATGGTCGACGGCCACGGCATGATCAAGGTCCTCGACTTCGGGCTCGCCGCCGGCTCGCTCGGCGGCGAGGGCGCGGCGCCGACCGGCCCGGTCGCGCAGACCTCGTTCGCCGGCACGCCGCTCTACATGGCGCCCGAGCAGGCGCGCGGCGAGCCGGTCGACTTCCGCGCCGACGTCTACGCGCTCGGCGCCACGCTGTACCACCTGGTCGCCGGGCGGCCGCCGTTCGAGGCCGACGACCTCGGCGTGCTGCTGTCCAAGCACGCCAGCGCCGATCGCCCCGCTCTGCCTCGCCGCAGCGGCACGCCGCGCACGCAGATCGCCGCGATCGATGCGCTGGTCGGCAAGATGATGGCGACCGCGCCCGGCGATCGGTTCGCGAGCTACGACGACGTGATCCGCGCGATCGAGCTGGCGTCGGTCGAGCACATGCGGCCCGCCGGGCTGTGGGTGCGCTCGATGACCACGCTGGTCGATCTGCTGATCGCGTCCGGGGTGGTGGCCGCGGTGATGGGGCTCCTCTCGCTCACCACCGGCCGCGGCGGCGGTGACTGGGGCGGCCTCATCTTCGTCGGCTACACGGTGATCGGCGCGCTGTTCATCGCGCGCAGCGGGCGCACGGCGGGCCAGTGGCTGTTCGAGCTCGAGGTCATCGACGTCACCACCGGCGGCAAGCCACCGCTGTCGCGCGCGGCGCTCCGCATGGTGCTGCCGATCGCCATCCCGTGCATCGGCATGCTGATCAGGTACGGCCTCGAGCAGGCGGGCTACAAGCTCACGCACGGCGTCGGTGAGCTGTTGTCGGCGCCCGTGGTCATCGCGCCGCTCGCACTGGGCTGGGCATCGCTGCGCTCGGTCGGCAAGCAGACGTTCTGGGACAAGCTCAGCAAGACGATGGTGCGGTACCGCACGCGGCGCGGACCGGCGATCTAGCGGCCATTTTGCTACCATGAGGTTGGTGCGCACGTGGTTCGCGGTGTTGTTGGTGGCCTGTCAGCCGGCGGTGGCGCCGAGCTACGCACCTCCCGGCGCCCCCGACCCGGCCGAGCCGCCGCCCGGCGCGCCGCATCTCGCGGGGCGGCTCGAGGATCGCCGCATCGACTTCCAGTTCGAGGGCGGCCAGCTCGAGTTCGAGCTCTACCGCCGCGGGACGCACATCGAGCAGGTCGTGCGCAACCGCTACGCCGTGCCGGTGATGATCCGGTGGGCGATGGGCGCGCTCGATAACCTCGAGCCGATGTCGTCGGTCGAGGGCACGCAGCTCCTGCCCGCCGCCGAGGCACCGCTGGGCACCGGCGAGGTCGTCGTGCTCGCCGAGCTCTCCCAGATCGATCCCGAGCAGCGCTATCGCCGCGAGCTGTACTTTCACGCCCGGTTCGGCGACCCCGACGCGCGCCCGCAGCCGTACGTCTACGCCCTGCCCTATCCCCACGGGCTGACGTTCTCGGTGCTGCAGGGCTTTCACGGCGCGTTCTCGCACCGCGGCTCCAACGAGTTCGCGGTCGACTTCAACTGCCCGGTCGCGACGCCGGTCGTGGCAGCGCGCCCCGGCCGCGTGGTCGCGATCAACGCCAGCGCGCAGGGCTCGGGCACCACGCCCGAGTACCTCGACGACCGGCGCGCCAACTTCGTGCTCGTGCTGCACGACGACGGCACGCTCGGCGAGTACATGCACCTCGCGCCGAGCGGCGTGCAGGTCAAGCCCGGGCAGCGCGTCGAGCGGAGCCAGCCGCTGGGGCTGTCGGGCAACACCGGGTTCTCGTCGACGCCGCACCTGCACTTCCAGGTGATGACCGCGGCCGAAGACGCGATCGCCAAGCAGTCGTTCCCGTTCGAGCTCGCCGTGCGGCCGCACCGCGCCTCGCAGCCCGTCGCCGGCCAGCGCTACTCGGCCTGGGAGTAGCGACCCTCGTCGCGCCGTGCGACGATATCGCCACGGTCGCCAGAATGCAGGCTCCCGGCTGCGCCCACATTGCGCTGACTGTGCTCGCCGTCGCGACGGGCTCGGCGACGGCGCTCGGCGCGCCGATCGGCGCTGCCCCTGCCGCACGCGCCGCGGCCCGGCCCGCTGCACCGGAGAAGCGCGCCCCGCCGCGCGCGCCCGCGATCGCCCACGGCCGCTACGCGTTCGCCGCGTTCGCGGGACGGCCTGCCGCGATCAAGCTCGCATGGCCGCCGGTCGCCGACGCTGCGCGGCTCCACGCGCGGTGGACCAGCGGAGGCGACGCGGACGAGAACGACCTTTCCGGCTCGGCGATCGGCTTCGAGCGCAGCGAGCCTGCGCCCGGGCACCACACGCTCTCCATCGTCGCGATCGATGCCCAGGGTCGCGCGAGCGAGCCGGCCGAGGTCGCGATCGACGTCGTCGCGATCACGGCGATCCACGCGGGCAGTGACGCCGCCGCCGCCGCCGACAACGTCGCCGCGAGCGCACCGGCATTCGCGATCGGCAGCCGGTTCGCGTCGCCGGGCCTCGCGTGCCGGCTCGGCAGCGGCGCCGCTGCCAGCGAAGCGGTCGCCACCGCGGCCGGCGCCACCACACTCACGTGCGGCGGCGAGCCCGGTCAGCCGCGCGTCGAGGTGCCGCTCGTGATCGCGCCGGTCCTCGTCGACGGGCCGACCCAGCCGATCGCGCGCGAGGCGCCGACGCGCGTGCACGTGACGGTCGCATCGGTCGCACCGCTCGGTCCCCAGCTCGAGATCTCCGCGGTGGGCGATCTCACGCTGCAGGAAGCGACCCGGTCGGCCCGCGGGATCGACGCGCGGATCACAGCGCGTGCCGATGCGAAGGCCGCTGCCCTGCTGATCCGCGCGGGTGCCGTCGAGCTCGGCCGGGTCGACCTCGCGCTCGTCGATCGGCCGCGGCCCGAGGCGCCGCAGGTGCAATGGCTCGCGCTCGACCTCGGTGGCCAGCTCGGTGCGCTCGCGCTGCCCAGCAGCGGTACGACCGCGACCGCGATCGGAACGCCTTCCGATCCAGCGGACACGCTGACCTCCGGCCCGATGCTCGGCGGTCGCATCGGTCTTTTCCCTATTGCTCCCGCAGGGATCGAGACCGAGGTCGCGCTGGCCCTGCCAGGTTTCCGGGGCCACGCAGGCGTGGCGTGGCTCGGCCTCGCGCGGGCCCAGATCTCCGCGCGCGTGCTCGATGCGGGGCGCTATGGCCTGCGGCTCGTCGGCGGCGGCGGCGTGTTCGGTGTTCTTGCTAGAGAGGAAACTTCCAAGCGCAGCATCGCCGGTGAGGCTCACTGGGGCGCTGCATTCACCATCGAAGCTCGCACCGACCTGTGGGTACGCTTCCAGGCCCTCGATGTGATCGCCACCGCGAAAGACGCCGGCTACGCCCATTGCCTGGAGATCCAGCTCGGGGTCGTCACACGGCTCGGACGCCGCGATCGATCCTGGTGATGTACCTGATGCTAGGATGGTTAAGTGATGTGCCCGGTGTGTCGCCAGCGTCCCGCGGAAGTTGGGGTGCTGTGCGAAGAGTGTCGTGACGAGCTGTCCAGCCCAATCAAGATCATGCCCGAGCAGATCCAGCTGCACGGTGCACGACCAACGATGGCGGCGCTCGTCGATATCTGGGGGCGACCGCATCGCCTCGATCCGCGAACGCTGATCGGCCGCCAGGTCGATGGCCAGGGTCTCGCGATCCTCGAGCCCTCGGTGTCGCGCCACCATGCTCACCTGACGCTGGATAACGACGAGTGGGCGGTCCGCGATCTGGGCTCGGCCAACGGGACCTTTCAGGACGACAAGCTGATCGAGAACACGGTCACCGTCCACGACGGCGACCGCGTCCGGTTCGGCCATATCGCGTTCTACTTCTGCGAGGACGTCGCGCGGCTCCCGCCGCCGCGGCTGGGCCGCACGATGACCGCCACGATCCGGCCGCTCGACCGCAGCGCGATCGGCACCGTCGCGCAGACCTTCCCCATCGAGCCGCTGACCGAGGAGGAGCGCACCGACGTCGGCCTCCCGGTCATGTCGTTCAAGATGCACGAGCCGACCGGCGGCGGCGGCGGCCTCATCGAGGTCGATGGCAAGCAGGTCCAGCTCACCACCACGCAGTTCGAGCTGATGGCGCTGATGATCCGGCGCATGGCTGCTGAGCTGCACCAGCCCGAGCTGGTCCGCGGCTTCGTTCGGTCGTCCGAGCTGATCGCCGACCTGTCGTGGGACACCCGCGAGCCGAGCGAGAACCACGTCAAGCAGCTGGTGCGCCGCGTCCGGCGCGCGCTGATCAAGTCCGAGATCGGCGACCTGATCGAGTCGCGGCACCGCTTCGGCTATCGCCTCCGCGCAATTCCGCGCGACTGACCATCACACGAGCGAGGAGCCTCTCTCAAAAACGAGCGAGGAGCCCCGCGCGCGAGGCGGAGGCCAAGGGATAACCGGACCGGAGCGTGCTCCGGTACGACCGGAAGCGGACCGACAACGAAGCGCCCGGGGCCCGCAGCCGTTTTTGACTCAGCGCTTGTGCTGGCGCGCGCCATTGGTGCGGACCTGGCTGCTACGGTCCTCGACCGTGGCGGCAAGCTCCTCGAGCAGCGCGCGCAGCGAGCGCATCTTCTTCGAGCCCAGCCGGGTCGCCCACCGGGCCTCGGTCGCGGCCGACACGCGCTTCACCTCGGCCGCCCATACCTTGCCCTTGGGGCCCAGGCGGACGCGCTTGATCACGCCGTGATCCGGATCGGGGAACCGCTCGACCATCCGCATCTCCTCGAGCTCGTCGAGCAGATCACCGACGGTCTGCTTGGGCAGCGAGACCTCGAACACGAGGTCCGACAGCCGGACACCGGCATCGCTCCCCCCCGGGCCGGACCCGGATCCGATGGCCGAGAGCAGCTGGACCAGGGCCGGTCGCAGCACGGGGAACCCGAGCCGCTCGAGGCGAGTCGCGAGCTGCGCCTGCAGGTCGTGCTGCGGCACGTGAAGCAACGCCCGGAGGTCACGGCCGCCGGTGGCTGCTGCGGAAGAGTTCGAACGAGTCGTCTTCGGCATGGTCACGAAAACAGGCCCCGCGAGGGATTCGCGTCATACCAAAGCTGCTCGGGGATCGGAACCCGAATTCGTCGTAAAGTCACATCACCGCCACGCTCCGGAGCGCAATGCGCGTAGGCGGCGTCACGATCTTATCGCGCGCTGCGACGACGGTTGCGCTTCATGTCCCGGTCCGCGATTGGCCACTCTGTAGTTCCAGCAGCTTGTTGAGTAGCCGCATCGCGTCGCCGGTCACGAGCAGCTCGCCGGTGCGTTCAGGTCTCGCGCGTTCAGGTCCGCTCGTTCGTGGGCGCGGTGCCCTCGGCGTGCAGGTCGATCACGCCGACCTCGGCCTGACCGCGATCCTCGCGGCCGCCCGACACGCGCGCCCATCGCCGCTTGAACCACGCCGCCAGGTCATCGAACCACGTGTAGATCACGGGAATCGCGACCAGCGTGAGCAGCAGCGACAGGGTCTGACCGCCGACGACGACGCTCGCCATCGCCTTGGAGAACCCCGAGCCGACTCCCTTGCTGGTCACCAGCGGCAGCATGCCGGCGACAAACGCGAACGTGGTCATGAGGATCGGCCGCAGTCGATCGCGGCTGGCGGCGAGCACCGCCTCGGTCCGCGGGAGGCCATGGCGGCGCAGGCCATTGGCATGATCGACCTGCAGAATCGCATTCTTCTTGACCATCGCAAACAGCACGATGATGCCAAGCATCGAGAAGATATTCAGGCTGCCTCCGGTCAACAGGAGCGATATCACCGCGAATGGAATCACGAGTGGCAGCGACAGCAGGATGATGACCGGGTACAGCCACGATTCGAACTGCGCCGCGAGCACCAGGTACATGAACACCACCGCGAGGCCGATCGCGAACATGAACGCCGGCCGAAGCTTCGCGAACTCCTTGCTGCGACCGAACGGCACCGCGGTGTAGCCCGGCGGCATGTCGAGCGCCTTGATGGTCTTCTCCAGCTCGGCGACGATCGTGCCCTCCGAGACGCCGGGCGAGTTGTTCATCGTGATGGTGATCGCGCGCTCGCGGCTCTGGCGCGTGATCTTCGAGATCGCGTTGCCGGTGCCGACCTTGATCACATCGGACAGCGGGACCTGGCCGAGGGTCTTCGACGGCACGCTGATCAGCCACAGCGACCTGGGGTCGTTGCGGAACCGCTCGGCGGCGCGCAGGAACACCGGGTACTGATCGCCGCGGTCCTCGAACGTCGAGGCCTCGACGCCACCGATCAGCACGCCCAGCGAGGACGTGATATCGGCCGGCTCGACACCGAGCATCGCCGCGCGGTCGAGGTCGGGGGTCACCGTGGCTTCGACCACCGGATCGAGCAGGCTCGAATCGAGGTCGACCACCCCGGGCACCTTCTTCATCGCCGCGAGCACTGCCTTGCCGTAGTGCTCGAGCTTGTCGAGGTCGGGCCCGCTGATCACGTACGAGATGTTGGCGTTCTGACCGCCGAGCGAGAAGTCGTTGACCGGCTGGGCCGCGACGCGCGTCCCCTCGGGGACACTGGGCAGGACCTGCTCGCGGACCTGCTCCATCACGAGCGCCTGGCTGCGCGCGCGGGTCTTGGGATCGGTCAGGTGGATGTAGATGTGGCCGATGTTCGACGGCCGCGAATCGCTGTCGCCGATCGTGGTCAGGGTCGATTCGACCTCGGGGATCTGGCGCACGCTGCGCGCGACCCGCTCGGCGATCAGCGTGGTCGCCTCGAGCGTCGTGCCCTCGGGCGCCTGGAAGTAGACCTCGAACTGCGCCTCGTCATTGGGCGGCAGGAAGTCGCCGCCGACCTTCTTGCACATCGGCAGCGCCATCGCGAACGCCGCGAGGATCGACACGCCGACCACCCAGCGGTGGCGCAGGCAGAACGCGAGCACGGCCGAGTACAGGCGCTCGATCGGCCGGTACAGGGCGTTCGAGCCGCGCTCGAGCCACGACAGCCGCCGGTGCTCACCGGGCGGCGCCGGCATCGGCAACAGGCGCGCCGCCATCATCGGCGTCAGCGCGAACGCGACGATCATCGAGACGCCGATCGCGAACGCCATCGTGAGGCCGAAGCTGTAGAGGAACTTTCCGACGATGCCGCTCATGAACGCGACGGGGAGGAACACCGCCATCAGCGACAGCGTGGTCGCGAGCACCGCGAGGCCGATCTCCTTGGTCGCGTGGATCGCGGCCGGGAATGGCTTCATGCGCTTCTCGTCGATGTAGCGATAGATGTTCTCGAGCACGACGATCGCATCGTCGATCACGATGCCGACCGCGAGCGCGAGCGCGAGCAGCGTCATGAGGTTCAGGGTGAACCCGGCGACCATCATCAGGCCGAACGTCGAGATGATCGACACCGGGATCGAGATCGCAGCGATCACTGTCGAGCGCAGGCTACCGAGGAACAGCAGCACCACGAGCGCGGCGAGCCCGGCGCCGAGCACGAGGTGCTCGAGCACCTGCGACGCCGACGTGCGGATCTGCATCGAGTTGTCGCGCACGATGTCGACCGAGTAGCCCGCGGGGAGCTGGGCCTGCAGCTCGGTGATCGCCTTCTTCACGCTGTCGACGACGGCGACCGTGTTGGTGCCGGTCTGCTTGCGCACCGAGAGCGCGATCGCCGGGGTGCCGTTGCGCACCGCCGCGGTCTCGGCGTCCTCCTCGGAGTCGACGATGTCGGCCACGTCGCGCACCTTGATCGGGTGCTCGCCGAGCTGGCGGACCACGATGTCGCCGATCTGCTTGGGATCGAGCGCGCGGCCCTCGACGCGGAGCGTGGTGTTGAGCGGGCCGCGCTCGATCCGCCCGCCCGGGACGTTGACGTTGCCGTTGGTGATCGCGCGCTGGACCTCGAGCGCCGAGACGCCCGCGGCGGCGAGCCGGGTCGCGTCGATGTTGACGTTGATCTGGCGGTCCTGGCCGCCGAGGATGACGATCTGGCCCACGCCGGACAGCCGCTCGATGCGCTGCTTGATCTGCTTGTCGGCGAACCGGGTCAGCTCGCGGGTCTGCACGGTGGCAGGGCCCTTGACCGAGAGCACCACGACCGGCGCGGCGTCGGGATCCGCCTTGCGGACCTCCGGGCGCGAGCCGGGCGGTAGATCGCGCAGCACGGTCGCGATGTGCTCGTTGATGTACTGCGCGGCCTTGTCGGTATCGATCTCGAGGGCGAACTGCGCGATGACGAGCGAGACGCCATCGGTGGAGGTCGAGGTCAGCGTGTCGAGGCCGTTGACCGTGTTGACCGCTTCCTCGATCTTCTGGGTGACGTCGGTCTCGACCGCGCCCGGCGACGCGCCCGGGTACGGCGTCACGATGGTGATCAGCGGGAAGTCAACCTTGGGGAACTTGTCGACGCCCAGCGTGCGGTAGCCGACGAAGCCGACGACGACCAGCACCATGATGAGCACACTGGCGAACACGGGTCGCCGGACGGCGACATTGGATAGCCATTGCATGACGGCCTCTCTATTCGGCGACGCGCAGGCCGTCGATGATCTGGTCGGTGATCTTGGCGACGACCTTGTCGCCCTTGTTCACGCCCTGCAGGATCGCGACCTTGCCGGGCTCGGGACCCGGAGCGACCTGGACGATGTGGTCCTGGAGCTCGCCCTTGACGGCGATGAACGCGTGCGTGAGCTTGCCGCGCTTGACGACCGCCTCGGCCGGGATGATCGGGCGCGGCGTCTGGCCGGTGATGACGTGGGCCTCGGCGAACATCCCCGGCACCAGGTCGGTCTGCGGATCCAGCGTGGCCTCGACGATCAGCGAGCGGGTGCGGCCGATCTCGCCGCCGATCCGCGTGACCTTGGCGCTGTACTTCTTGTCGGGGAACGCGACCGCGTTGAGCTCGACCTTCTGGTCCTTCTGGATCGAGCGGACCCAGACCTCGGGCACCGAGAGGTCGATCCTGAGCG
>DATIPJ010000500.1:0-3084 GCA_035472155.1 Kofleriaceae bacterium | reverse complement strand
GGCATCGCGCAGCAGCATCTTGGCGACGTTGCGCACCTGGTGGGGATACACGCTCTGGCTCGCGGCGAGCTTGAGCTCGTGCTTGGGCATGAGCCGCAGCACCTTCATGATCTGATCGGTGGCGAGCCGCGGGTTCGAGAGCAGCGCGCGGCGGACCTCGGGGATCTGCAGCCACGCGTTGTTGCCGACGATGATCTCGAGCAGCACGCGCGGCAGGGTGCCGTAGCGCGCGATCTTGGACACCTCGGGCGGCGAGAGCCGCGGGTTGCGCAGGAGGGTCTCCCAGACGTTCTTGCCGTACAGCCGCTCGAGCATGATCCGCTCGTGCAGCTCGCCGCTGGTCGCCATCTTGATCTGCGCCGCGAGCGTCAGGCCGCGCAGCCGTTCGTGCACGTTGCGCGCGATCGGGCGCGAGCCCCGGGCGTGATCGCGCGGCGCGTGGGGATCGCCGGCCATGGCGAGCACGTCGGGATCGAGCGTGTCGAACGCGTCGGTGTTGCCGTCGGGACGGTCGCCGGAATCAGGAAACGTGTCGTCGAAGCTGATCGCGGGCTGCGTCTGGGTCGCCAGGATATCCCCGGGGAGCAGGCCGTCGTCGTCGCCGAGCGTGATCGCCTCGTCTCCCGCCATCGGGACCGCGAGGTCGTCGTCGAGCGCGCGCAGCTCGATCATCGGCGCCGACTCGTTGAACCGGCCGTAGCCGTGGTCGTCCTCGGACGGCGCGCGGCGATCGAGCTCGGGGTCATCGAGCGCGGATCGGTCGGGCTCCGACTCCTCGACCCGCGGCGGCTCGATCGGCTGGAGCTCGGCCAGCCGCGCCCTGAGCTCGAGTGTGAACCCGACCAGCTCGAGGCCGGCGCCGCGCCGCTCTTCGACGTACACCACGCGAGCCGGCAACAGCAGCTTGTGGCGGGCGCCGCACACCAGGAGATCGCACTCGTCGGCGAGCCGGAGCTCGCACCCCGGCACGAAGATGCCGCCCGCCGCCAGATCGCGTGAGAACTGCGCGTTGCTCTCCAGCTCTATCACGACCGTCGCTCGACTCACACGGCGAGCATACGACGACGGGTTCATCGACTGCCAATCTCGCGTGCAGCGAGCCATGACGCAATGAACCACGCGTACCTGTCGGTACGAACTTTTCGCTGTCACTTTATTCTGCCAGCGTCAAGCGCTCGGCGAGATGCGCGGCGGGACCATCGGGCGCTTCGTGAAGGTAGGTGTACGCCGCGGCTCGACAGCGATCGTCCATCTTGTCCAGACAGAGGATCCGGATCCGCAACCAGAGGACGGCGCGGACCTCCTTGCCGCCGGGGAACCGCCGCATGTACGCGTCGAGGACGTCGAGCGCATTGGCGCTCTGCCCGAGCTTGCCGTAAGTGACGACAGCCACGCTGTAGAACGCGCGCGATGCCTCGTCGCCCGCGCGGTGCGCCGCGATGTCGTAGTAGCTCGCGATCGCGCTCGCGGCGGTGCGCTGGCCGAGAGCGAGTGGGGGCTCGATCGGCTGGGCGCGGATCTCGGCGCGCAGCGAGGCGATCGGATCGATCGGCGGCGCGGGCGTGCGAGGCCGCGGCAATGCGGTCGGTGCGCGCGGCGGTGGTGGGGCGACGCGCGGCGGAGCGGCGGGCACGGGCGGCGCGTCGGGAACCTCGGCCCTGCGGTCGTGCAGCAGCTCGGGCACGTCGCCGACGGCGATCGCAGTGGAGCCGGACGGGACGCTGTGCGGCACGCTGCGAGCCGTGCTGCCGGACCCTTCGCCGGTCGCGCTCGCCGGCGCATTCGGCGTCGCGGAGGCGGGCGCATTCGTCGCCGCCTCGGGTGCACCGAGCGTGCTCGGCGCCGCCGCGGTCGACTCCCTCGCCGCGACCACGCCGCTCCGGGTGCGCCAGCGCTGGCCCGCCGCGACGCGGGTCTCTTGCCGCTGGTGCACGACGCGCACGGCTCCCTCGCGGACCTGCACGTCGACCTCGCCGCGGCCATCGCCGTAATCGACCGTGAAGTGCGTGCCGACCACGATCACCGAGGTCTCGCCAGCGCGCACGACGAGCGGCGGCCGCGCGCCGCGCTTTTGCACCTCGAGCTCGACCTTGCCGCGCGCCAGCGCGATGACCACGCCCCCATCGGGCCGGGTCACCTCGAATGCCGTGGCCGGGTCGCTCTCGATCCGCGCGTCGCCCAGATCGAGCACCGTGCGCTGCGCGGCGGTCTCCACGCGCACCGGCGCGGGGGCGGCGACCACCGGGGCGCGCTGCGCGGGGTGGAGCATCCAGCCGACGGCGCCGGCGGCCACGAGCGCGATCGCGGCGAAGGCCCACGCCGCGTGCCGCCGCGGAGCGCCGATGTCCGGCCGCCGGACCGCCGCATCGACCGCGCCGGCGACCACGCGGCGCTCGATGTTGGTCAAGCGCTCCTCGTCGAGTGGCTCGACCGGGACTCGCCCGGCGAGCCTCACGAGGCACCTCGTTCATGGCGCGGGGCATCGCGCTCGCTCCCCGCCGGCGACAGGAACTCGCGCAGCACTGGATCTGCGGCAGCCGCGGCCTCGAGCCGCTTGCGCGCGCGCCACACCCGCAGCTTGGCCGCGGTCACCGACGAGCCGACCAGCGCCGCGGTCTCGGCCATCGACCGGCCGTCGATCTCGTGCAGCGTGAACGCCAGGCGCGCTGCGGGCGCCATCTCGTCGAGCACGGCGTACAGCCGCGCCACGCCATCGCGCGCGAGCTGCCGCCGCTCGCCCGGTCCCTCGTCGGGCACCGCGAGCGCCGCCGCCTCGTCGTCGATCGGATCGGTCTGCACCCGGCGCCCGCGCTGCGACAGGTAGCGATACGCACAGCGCACGGCGACCCGGTCGATCCACGTCGCGAGGCTGGCCTCGGCGCGCCAGCCGCGCAGCGACTGGAAGACCTGGAGAAACGACTCCTGGAGCAGGTCATCCATGTCGCGGTTCGATCCGAGCACGCGGAACAGGCTCGCGTGCACGCGGTGGCGATGGCGCCGGAACAGCTCGCGCGTGGCCGCCGGCTCGCCCGTCAGGCACCGGTCCACCAGCAGGACGTCCTCGACATACAGCGCCACTGTCAC
>DATIPJ010000499.1:0-14193 GCA_035472155.1 Kofleriaceae bacterium | reverse complement strand
GGACCCTACGCGCGGCGGTGATCGCAGCGACAAGATCATCGCCGTCCAGATTCGACAAGGTGTCGCGCCGGATCGTCGAGTGTCCATCGAGGACAAGGACATGCGCCACGGGCGCAAGAGCAAGAGCAAGCGGTTCAACGGTTACAAACGTCATTTGGCGCGAGATCTGTGCTCCGGATTGATTCTGGCCTGTGCCATGACTCCGGCCAATCGGCCGGAGGAAGAAGCAGCCGACCCGATCGAGCGGGACCTCGCGCACCTGTTCGGCGGCGAGTTGCCGGTCACCAGCCTCTATATCGACCGTGCGTACATCAATGCTCCGTTGGTGGACCACGTGCTCGAACATGGCGGCGAGATCATCTGCAGGCCGTGGCAAGCGCGTAACGGGGCACTGTTCTCCAAGGCGGACTTCAAGATCAACGTCCGAGATCGCACGATCACGTGCCCGGCGAACAAGACCCAGCCGTTCGACTTCGGCACCACCATCGAGTTCGATCCCGAGGACTGCGACCGTTGCCCGCTTCGAGACCAGTGCACCGATGCGTCACTCGGCCATGGGCGCACTGTCTCGATCGCCCGAGAACGAGCAATTGCAGAAGCGGCTGCGCCGACTCGCTCATACCCGTGCCGGTCGCGCTCGGCTTCGCGAGCGGGTGCCAGCCGAACACGCGCTCGCGCGCGCCGGGCGGCGTCAAGGCCGCCGCGCCCGCTACCGCGGCGTACGTAACAATCTCTATGATTGGCGGCGAGCTTCGCTTCTTACCAATCTCGAAGAGGTCCAGCGGCACCTCGCACTGGGGGCTGCCGCCGCACTGGCCGCTACTACCAAACCTCAACGCTGTGCAGGACTCACGATCCTGCGGAATGCTGCGTAATTATGACCACTTCAAACCGTTCGCTGTTCTGCTACGCATGATCCCGCGCGGCGATCTAACGACGTGCACAGGGTCCGAGTGCGACCGCCAGCTCGCCGAGCTCGCGAACTCTGCAGGATCGTGTCGCTGCTGGCCTGCGCGTTCGGGCCATCGTCGAACTGCGCAGGCAACGCGTCGAGCGCCCGCCTGGCCTGCCAGTAGCTCTTGGCGATGACAGCCACACCGTCCTGCAGTGGTACGGTCGCGATCACACCCGGCCGGCCACGCACGGCGGCGCCGTCGACGGTCCGCAACGTGCCACCGAACACCGGGCATTGCTTGACCGCCGCATAGACCATTCCCGGTACGACGAAGTCGAGACCGAACACCGCGCTACCGTCGATCTTGGCGGGGTTGTCGACGCGCGGCAGCGACTTGCCCAGCAGTCGCCACTCGGCGCGCGGCCGCAGCGCTGGCTTGTCGGGCGTGGGCAGCTGGGCCGCCGCGGCAGCAACGTCGCCGAACCGCAGCGTGCGACCGCTCGCGGCGTGGACGATCCGACCGTTGTCGGCTCGACACTCGCCGGCGGGGACGCCCCAGCGCGCGGCGCCGGCGGCGGTCAGCATCTCTCGCGCGCTGGCGCCCATCGTGCGCATCAGCTCGAAGAACGAGCTGGTGCTCTCGCTGTTGCCCGTGAATTGCCAGTGGATGCGCGGATTGCGATACGCCGGCGCCGCCGGGGACGTCTCGAGCTTGATGCGGCTCCAGTCCGCCCCGAGCTCCTCGGCGAGCACCGCGGGCAGCGTGGTCGAGATGCCCTGACCCATCTCGGCTTGTGACACCACGATCGTCACCTGATCGTCGGCCGAGATCCGCAGCCAGGCGTTGAGCGCCGCAGGCGCCGCCGGACCGCTCGCGAGTGCGCGCGGCATCCGTGCGCGAAGCACCAAACCACCGCCGGCGAGCGCGCCCGCCTTGAGCAGCGACCGTCGAGTCCATGTGTCATTGCGCATCGGAGCTCCTCGGATGGCACGGCGCGCCGGCAGCTCTCCACGCGGCGAACCGCGCGACGAGCTCGGCACGAGATAGCCGGGGCGGCTGCCGGCCCGGCCCCGGCGCGAACCCCCACGCAACGATCTTGTCGTTGCGCAGGTGATCGGCGAGCGCCGCGAGGTTGCGGCCGCCATTGCGCACCGGATCCGTGAGGCTCTTGCACAGCGCTTCCGGCGCGAGCCCCTGCCACGCCATCGGCGTGCTCGCCGGCGGTAGCCGCCAGTCGGGCGCACCCGGCGGCGCATGCGGGGTCTCCGCGTTTGCGCTCTGGTGACATGCCGTGCAGTGCAGTGCGGGCGTGCCACGGCCGTCGGTGCCGCGCTTGACATTCATGATATGGCGGTGGCCATCGTCGCCCTGCAGCGGCGCGTCGCCGGGCACATGGCACGACAGGCAGCGCGGACTCTGCAGCACCGATGCGACGTCGAGGAATGCCTGCCAGCCATGGTCCGGCGAAGGCGCGGCGAGCGCAGCCGCGGAGATCGCGAGCGCTCCGACCAGGATGGCCGCCCTCATGGCGCCTTCGCGATCTGGGCGGCGCGATGGATCGCGCGCCGGATCCGATGATACCGGACTCGCCCGTCGCGCCGGCCTGTCGCGCAGCGTGTTCGCCGATCGGTTCCACGCGCGCCTGGGCATGCCCGCGATGGCCTACCTCGCGCGCTGGCGCCTCCGGCTCGCCGCGCGCTGGCTGCGCGAAACCCGCTTGTCCGTCACCGAGATCCTGCACCGGATCGGCTACGCCTCCCCGGCCGCCTTTCACCGGGCCTTCAAGCGCGAGCACGGCATCGCGCCCACCACCTATCGCCAGCGCGAGCTACCCTCGAGCACCGACCGGCCCGGATGATTGTGCGCCACGAGTGGCGCTCTCCCCGTGGGATGAAAGGAGCCCACCCTGAGAACCGTCGAGCAGGCAGATAGCCAAGCTCCCTGTCGTCGTGAATCGCGCGTCCGCGAGCAGCCGCAGCGGCCTCTCGACGGTGTCCGCCACGATTCTTGCTGCGCGCTCAGGCCGCACGTGCTTCCCCCTCGAAGACCGCGCTCATGCTCATGCAGCCCGACGCGCAAGCAACCGCCACCGCGCGTATTTGGCTTGGCACAACATCGTCACAGCGACTGCAGGAAGTGCAACAGGTCAGCGCGTTCGGCCGAGGTCAGCACGACGCCGAACCGCGTTACGTAGAACGTGATCACGTCGTCCAGCGTCTTGGCAAAGCCGTTGTGGAAGTACGGCGCCCGCGCCGACAGGCCACGCAGCACGGGCCCCTTGAACTTTCCGATATCCTTCCACTTACCGGTCACCAGCGCGCGGCCGGGATCGGTGGTCTGGATCGTCGCCCCCGTGGTTCGGTTCACCAGCGTGTACAGCGGCATGTCCGGTGTTCGCCGCGATGCATCCGCCAGACCGATGTTGATCGGCAGGGGCACCGAGTGATTGCCGGCGTTCGGCGTATTGTGGCAGGTCGTGCATGTCCCGGTCAGCTGCGCGGGACTCCCGAAAGCCGCCTCATCGTTGATCCCCGCAACCCCGGAGATCGAGAATGTCCGGGTATTGAACAGATTCTGGCCGCGCAGGATCGAGCGTCGCGCGCTCTCCTTGGCGCCGATGCCGGTCTGTGTCGTGGCCCAGCTATCGTAGAGTGTAAACGCCTTCGGATCGAATGGCTTGCCAGTGCGCGAATCGCCGAACAGGTCGTTGATGCCAAGGTAGGTCGGCTGGTTGGCCAGGAACACCGCCGGAGTCTCGGCCCCGCCGTTCGAGCCGCCTTCGGCGAGCTCCTTTGCGTTGTTGTCGCTGTGCTGGGCCGTTGTGATGCCGAGCATGAAATCGATGATGGCCCGGGCCTGAGCCGGTGAGAGCGACGCGCTTGCCTCCGCATGGCCAACGGTCGCGGAATTGGCCTGGTGGAGCAAGACCGCGTCCAGCGTGGTGCCGAACGCGTTCTCTCGGCCGTCCCACATCACGGTATTTAGAAACTTCAGGTTCGTCGACGGCAGCGGCCGGCGGAACAAGGACAGCTCGTTCGCGCTCGCGAAGCGGTACGGGTCATCGACCGCCTGCAACGCGAACTCCGCATCTTGCGGAATCGGCAGCCCGACGCGAATCAGCCCCTTTGTCAATAGCATACTGTATGCAGCTCGCCTGGCTGCGAGTGTCGAGACAGCTGCGTTCGGCGAATTCGATCCGTCGACGAGCCGGAACAGTGGATCGTTTCCAGCCGAGGCGTTGAATGCCGCCTGTACGCTAGCCGGGGTGATCGACCAGCCCTGATCGATCTGATGACACGTGAAGCAAGTCCGCTGGTTCGTGCCCAGGTCCTGAAAGAACGCTCCGGTCAGCGCGATGAATCCGGCAGTCGAATACGTCGACGACGTACCCGTCGTGTCGACGTACTGGTGATTGTTCGAGTCGGTAGGATTGGAAGCCTCACCGACAGAATCGAGCGATTGGGTGAAGGTCTCCTCAGGAGCAGAAGGATCGATCGTGCAGCTGGCAAGGAACAACATGGTTCCGATCGCGAGTGTTCGCATGAATTCGTCATTAACAGATCTCGTTCGCGGGATGCAAACGGATCTATTCTCGCTGGCCCAAATGGTCGCTGCGTTCATTGACCGTGGCCTTGCTCATTCGGAATGTAGTCGGAACCGTGGAGATAGATTCGACATACGACCGCAGTCACGCGCAAACATCGAAAGCGATTTGCGGCCACTGCGTTGTGACCAAAGTGCACGCGTGTCGTACGCGCGCATGTCCATCCCCTTTGGGGAGGTTCATTACCAGATGTCATCCCACAGACATGCGTCATCGAGTGCCCCCGACACTTTCTGATTCCTCCTCAGTGCGGCGACACGACCACCTGGCCATGACAAGCCGGAGACCGCCGCATGGACGGCGAGAACGAGCAGGACGACGACGATCGCGCGGGGCTTCATGGCGACCTCCGTCGCGAACGACGGGATTGTCCACACCTTGGGTTCGTGGCATCCACCTCCTGACTGTGGCTCTCACTCCGGATCGAACGCGTGAAGCAGCCCCCAGGGTCGACCGACATCCTTGTCGCTACAACACCACTTCGACCGCCGCTTACGAGCTCCTGGCTACGGCGACATCCGCACTGCGTCGTCGTTCGCGGACGAGATATCGAGCGAGGCCCGATCGCATTGCACGTGGTAACGTTGACAAGGCTGCCTAACATGCTCGCGATCATCATCGGCGGTATCGCCGCCACCCTCAGCGTCAGCAGCTTCGTGCCGCAGGCGTGGCGCGTGATCCGGACGCGCGAGACCAAGGATCTCGCGACGCCGATGTGGATCATGAACGTCCTTGGCTTTGCGCTGTGGACGGCGTACGGCGTGATGATCGGGACGTGGCCGATCATCCTCCCGAACGCAATCTGCTTCGTGCTCGCCGCATTCATCCTGACGATGAAGGTGGCTCCGAAGCAAACCAAGCAGCGCATCGCGGACCGGATCAGCTCATCGTCGTCATCGGGCGAGTCGTAGCTGCGCGAAGATTCCGAGAATCAGGCGACGCTCCGATGCGACGTGGCTCCGATCTATTTTCGCGTGGGCGGTACCTTCCAGCTCGGCTTCGCTGACCCCGGCGCGATCGTTGCGCTCGGCCTGTTGAGCTCGTCGGCGCAGAGGGGGTGTTCGGGCAGCGCGAGCAGCGCCTTGAACCGGGCGGCGTCCGCGACCCGTGGAATGTTGTTGAACATCACGTAGGTCGCGCCGGTCGCGGGAACCATCGCTCTCAACTGGCGCAGCTCGTCGTCGGTGTACACGTGGCGCGTGCCTGTGATGCCGTGGAGCCGGAAGTAGGTCACGTCGGTCGAGACCGTGCGGCACACGAATGGATCGACGACCTGGACGAGGCCGAGCTCATCCACCAGCGGACGAACGACGCCGGGGGTCCACGCGGTGCCGCGCGGCTCGAACAGCAAACGTACTCCCGCGGGATGCTCGATTCGCGCGAAGAAGTCACGCATGTTCTGGAGGTTCTGCGCCGTCGGCAAGAAGCTCGCAGGACACTGGAAGAGGATCGCGGTCGCACGCAGAAGGACGGCGGCGTTCAGCGACGTGCGCCAACCCTCGTCGACAATCGCCGTCGGTTGAAAGTTGCCGGTGCCGGCGGCTTCGCGGGCGGTCAATGGCCGGCGCAACCTGCGATACGTCGGACTCTTCGCCGTATGGGTGACGAGCATCCAGGCTTTGAGCGTGAACTCGAAGCTCGCCGGCATCTGAGCCCGCCAGCGCGTGATCACGCCATCCGCGGGCGGCTGATAGAACGTCTGCTGCACCTCGACCACGCCGAAGTGATGCGGATAGCGCGCGGCGGCCATCGTGAACCCGCAAAGCCCGACTTTTGTCCAGGTCACGATCGAGGCTACCGCCGGCCGGACCCATTGGCTCTCGGATTGATGCTCGAGCAAGCTCGCAGCGCATCGAGATGGTTGCTCGATGAGCGCGTTGACTCGGACGATACCGACGGGGAGCGCCAGCAGCCGTCGAGAACGAGCCGGTCGTCCAGCCCGGCTAGCACCGGAGTGCGCGCAGTCAGATGGACGGCTTTGGTGGGAACCCGCCGATCCTTTTCCATCAGCCATTGATAGAACCGCAGACCCGGAATGCACCTCGGGTGCACGGGGTCGAGCTCATCGTGATCGAAGTACGCGTCACCCGCCAGCAGCAGCCATCCGGCGCGCTGGCGCACGGCGATGCCGGCGTGACCCAGTGTCCAGCAAGCCGTAGCCTGTATCGAGCAGTACCAGTCCGGCGCTGGTCTCGATCAGCACGCAGCGCGAGGCGAGCTTGCCGCGCAGGCGCACCGTGGAGGCTCGGTGCCGGCCGCGCGCGCAGGAAGCCCAGGCGGCACGACAACCATCGGATCGTCAGCCGTCGGTGGTGTCGGACATCACGGTGCGGCGCCCTGGGCCACCCACTCCCACACGATCATGTATGTCGCGGGGTCGTCGTCGAAGTCCGTCGGCTGGTTCGTCCACTCTGCCGGATCGCTGCTCTCGGTGGTCGACGGCATCCGATGGTCGCCGTAATCGTTCACGAAGCGCGAGCCGTTGGTGCCCCACCACTTGAGTCCATTGACCGACGCATTGCCGTCCTCATCCGGTCGCGTCCGCGTCAGCCATGGCGACACCGCGGGGGCGCCAGGCTCGACGAGAAATGCCGCCGCGGTGATCCCCTGGATGCATTGATCCAGCATGGCGCCGCCGTCCGGGGTGTTTCGTTGGCAAGTGCGCGTGGCGAGCGCGAGGCCGAAGTTGTCGTTGATGAGCTCGTCGCGCGTGCCGCCGGACTTGGCGAGGTACGTGTGGTTCGGCTTGTGGCAGCCGCCGCAATGCATCTGCACGATCGGCTCGACGTCGCGCGCGAACGTGCGGCGGACGTGGGTCTCCGGACTGCCGACGCCGGCGGGCACTGTGCCCAGCGAGCCGTCCGGGTTGATCACCGCGGCACCGGCGTAGCGCTGGTCTTCCACGCCTGCGACCACGAGAATTGGCAGGGTCGGCACAGCAGGCAGCGTGACGACCACGGTTCCCGTCACCGCCGATACGAACGCGCCCTGGCGCATCGACCCGCGCGACGTGTTGGTCATCAGCCCGTTCTGCCGGCCGTCGTCGGCGGGGCTGAGTCCCGATGGCTGGCCCTTGATCGTCGCCGGCAGCATCAGCTTGGGGCTCCGCCGGTTCGCGGTGGAGGTGAACCCGGTCAACGGTACCTGCGCGCCGGTCGCGTCGATCGTGTACAGCCATAGATCCGTGATCACCGGTGTCGTTCCATCGCGCGCCGTGATGTCGAGCGTGGCGACGGCGGGAACATCGGTTCCGTTGCCCGGCGTGATCGTCAGCTTTGTCATCACCGTCAGCGCGACCTCCTGGAACATCGCCGGCGCCGGATCGACGGGATCGCTCCCAGAACCGGGCTCCTTGCCCATACTGTCCACTCCACAGCTGGTACCGACGACAATAATACATCCGAGTAATAGGCACTTACGCGAAGTGATGATTGTCATGGCGGGCGCGATACTGCACGAGTCGAATTTATCTGGCAACAGATTTCTGAGTATTTGATCTGCATTTTCACCAGATTTTTGATACCCAGTCAAATTTCACTCTGGTTGTGCGAGTTGAATTACGAGAGTTTGTCTACTCTGACGATCGCTACACAGATAACAGATCATCGATCGCCTGTACGAACGCTGCACGTAGGCCCGAACGACCCGTACACTGCGATACAGCTCGACGGATGACGAAGGCCGACGAAACCACTCGGACATCAATCCGTCATCTGACCGACGCCTTCGACGGGAGCGCGTGCAATGGCGTCGCGATATACCCGCACCAGCAAACGTATCGCGTGACACACATTGCATCGCATGCGTAGCGCAGCGGCTCATCAACGAGGTTGTTGGCGCGAGTCTCCCAATGCCCGGCGTTGAGTGGCGGCGCGGATCGGCAGGAGACGGGCAGGGCGCGGTGCTCGCCGCCGATCAGCGCACCGGTGGCGAACGGGTTGCGGACGCCGTCGCATCCGGGTACTACGTCGATGCGCGGACCTGCCGGCTGGTATAGCGCCCGCTTGGGCGCGCTGCTCGGCTTCGTGCTCGCGGTCGCGTTCTCAGCGTCGCTGGTGGCTTATGTGGTCATCGCACCGGAGTGCAGTCGTTTGTCGGAGGGGCCGCCTGGCCGATGGTGATGTCGCGCGAGGGCGACCGCGCGAAGTCGAAGAGGTCGAGGAGATCGTTGGCGTGGCGGTCGCGCTCGGTCAAGTGCTCGCCGGGCGCGAACGCGGCCTCGATGAACGCGAGGATTGAGGTGTGGTCGGCGACGGTATGCGAGACGTGATTCCGCTTGGCGAAGGGGGAGATCGCGATGAACGGGACGCGCACGCCCAGCTGATCGAAGTTGGCGCATTCGCGCGGATACGGGCCGGTGGGGTCGGCGGCGAGCGCGGGGCACAGCTGGATGGCGTCGAACACGCTGGTGCGCGGATCTCCGAACGCGTTGGCGTTGCACTCGGCGCCGCCGCCGGGCTGGAGGCTCGCGGGCGGATTGGACAGGTCGGCGCACTGACCTGGGGCGATGCCGTCGGGCTGATGTGCCCGCGGCGGTGCGACGTGGTCGTAGAAGCCGCCGTGCTCGTCCCATGTGAGGAAGATGACGGTGTCGTCCCAGAACGGGCCGTTGCGTACCGCGTTGACGACCTGTGAGATGAAGGCCTGGCCGCGCTGGATGTCGGTCGGTGGGTGCTCGTCGTTCTCCGTCGAGATGCCGAACAGGCCGAAGCTCGGATCGACGAACGAGACCGCCGGCAGCGGGGCGACGTCGGTGGCGCCGGCGACCTGGGCGAGGAACACCGCCAGCGGCAAGAAGTGCGGATCGACGACCGGGCCCAGGAAGGGTCGGAAGCTGGCGCCCTGCGGCGCATCCTGGAAGTAGTCGGCCCACGAGACGTCGTTGCGCTCCAGCAGGTCGAAGATCGTGCCGGTGATCGGCTTGTAGCCGCCGTCGGGTGGGATCTCGTCGCTCGTGGTCAGGTGTCCGAACGAGGTCGCCGCCAGGAGGTACGAGCGGTTGGGGAACGTTGGGCCCAGGAGGGAGGAGAAGAACCGATCGCTGATCGCGAACTTGCTCGCGAGCTCGTAATAGAAGGGAATCTCGTCCTGGTTGTAGAAACCCATGGTGTCGTCGTCGGTGGGAGTCTCGACACCGCCGTCCGGCTGCTCGTTCTCGTCGTTGACCCGCACGAAGCCGTTCATCGGAGCGTGTCGCCGCGTGTCGTTGGGGTGATCGAAGTTTACCTCGCGGTGCGTGCCGACCCACTCGTGATCGAGGTCGGGGCTCACGCAGCGGTTGGAATCGTGGAATGCGAACGCGGTGCTGCCGTCATCGTCGAGGTTTGCGTTGGTGCAGTGGAAGGCGCCGGCGGCGTCGACCTGGCAGTTCAAACCGTCGACGCAGCGATGATCGTTCGCCCGGCAGCCGCCGCGGTCGTCGGCGGCGCCATCGCCATCATCGCGATGGCGCCGCGGGCCGTGATACGGGCTGCCCGGCGCGAACGCGAGGGCGCCGAAGTAGTTGTCGAACGAGTGATTCTCCTGCATGAGCACGATGACGTGCTTCACCTTGTGGAGACCTCGATCGCGGCGCGCGAGGTCGAGCGTCGTTGCGGTGTCGGGGTCGGGGTTGCTGGTGAGCTGGTCATCGGGGGCGCACGCGGCGAAAGCCGAGGCCAGGGATAGGGTCAACCACACAGATCTTGACGTCATGAAAACTCCCGCGTGATGTCCCGAGCGTCATGACACGCAGGAGCGGGCGGCTGGGTCGCTGGTGCCCTGACGTTCGATGGCAGGTTGCGCACGCGCGTTCGTGATGAACCCCATAGAGATTGGCATCCGAGCGAGCGAGCGTGCGGAGGCGCTCAGATCAGAGATTCAGCGCGACAATGCGCGGACCTGCGCCAGCAGTCCGTGCGCCTGTGCGACCAGCCGGCGGGCGTCGTGGTGACGCAGCGGCTGGTTGTGGAACTCGGCGCCGTCGAGCAACGCGATCATCTGCGCCGCGAGGGCGTCGCGCTGATCGGAGATCGCGGCGAGCGACGCCTCGAGCGCGGTGTAGGTCGCGTCATCGCCGGCGAGCGCGGTGGTCGATACCGCGAGCGTGTGGCGCCCCAGCTGGCCCAGCGGTGCGGTGATCTGCTTGTACGCGTGTGCGAGCTCGCGGAACTCGGCGGCATCTTCGCGCAGCTCGCGCGGCAGCGCTCGCTCGTGCAGATCTTCGATCAGCGCAACGCCGTCGTGGACATAGTCATCGGCCAGGCCAGCGAGCAGCAGGATCGTCGGGCGGATGTCGGTGTGATCGGAAAACGTGTCGCCGTCCACGCCCTGGTGGCGCACGCCCGGCCCGACCAGGCCGAGCCACGTGGTCGTGATGTCGCGCTGGACGCCGCCGTGGTTCCACGCGAAGGTCGGGATCTCGACGACGCCGGTCAGCCCCGCGCCGACAAAGAAATAGCTGGGGTCGCCGAACATGACGAAGGTGGGCGTCCGCTGGGGGTCTGCGGTGACCATGTGGAGGAGCTTCATCTCGACCGGATCGGCCAGGAACGCCGCGAGCTGGTCGGTCCCGCCGTCGATCGGGTTCACCGCGGTGAGCTGTGCGGTCGCACGCTCGTAGGCACGCGCGATCGGCGCGCCCGGCGGCGGGTTGCCCTGGATGTAGAACGTCGGCGCCATGTCGTTGCGCAGGACGAACGGCGTGGCCGCAAGGCTCGGGTCCACGTGCGCGAGCTGCTCGGTGAGGTTCACGCCGAGCACGCCGATCTGGGCGTAGCTGCACGGCGTGTGGATGCCGTCGCAGTCGGCCGGCGTGGGAGGCCCGCCGACGAAGTGATCGTTCTCGTCGGCGGTGAACACGAAGAGCGTGTTGTCCCGCGTGATCCCGTCGCCCGCCAGGCGGGTGAAGAACGCGTCCCAGGCTCGATCGTAGGCCGCGAGCTGGGCGACGTACGTAGCATCGCCGGGGCCGAGCGGACGCCCGGTGGTGCGTTCGTCATGAGCATCCGAGATGTAGGCGAACGTGACGGGCACGCCGTGCTCCTGCATCGCGGCGACATACGACAGCGTCTGTGCGGCGCCGACGCCGAAGCCCGGAAATCCGGGGTTGCCGGCGGCATCGGCGATCGTGACACCGTCGAGATCGGTCAGCGGCCCATCCGGGCTGATCAGCGGCGCCACATACTTGTGGCCATACAGCGCGCTGAACCCGAGATAGCCGCCGGGCTCGTCGGGGAGCACATCGGGCCTGCCGCCATGGGCCGCCGAGCACAGCTCGCTGCCCGCGGCGCAGTGCACCGCGATGCCCTCGAAGTCCGCGGCGGCCTTGACCCGATCGGCTCTCGCCTCGGCGGCTTCGGCTGAGGTCGCGCCGAACACATCGACGATATCGCTCGTGACGTTCTCGACCACGATGTTGGCGAACGCGGCAGCGCCGACATTGCACCCGGCGCGCGTGAACGCGACCCACGGCGCCGGCGCATTCTTGCCGTCGGCGGCGATCATGTTGAATCGCGGGTCGAGCGCCGGGCTGACGACGTGGGTCCAGTAGGCGAACGAACCGGCGAACGCGGCGAACGCCGGGGTTCCCGGTGGCGTGAACACACCGAAGCTGTTCGAGACCGGCTGGCCGTGGCGATCGCCGTAGACTCCCGTCAGCGACGTCAGCAGGTTATTCGCGGTGTGCGAGATCAGCGGCGTGTGGTGATTGCTGAGCAGCGTGCCGTGGTCCGTGATGAAGTCGAGCAGGTGCGGCATCTGCTCGAGGTCCGACGGCACGCCCGGCAGATCGCGCCGGAAATGCACATTGTCGAACTGCACGTAGATCACGTGTCGGATCCGGCTGTCCGGAGCGTCGAACGGGCAGCCGGCTGCCGCGGTCACGCCCGGCGACTCGCGCGGTGCGGCACGCAGCGACTGCGGCGTCGATGCCTCATCGACGTCGACGCCGCACGCGGGCAGCGCAGCGAGCATGGCGATTGCGATTCTCGATATTCGGTTCACAAAGACCTCCTTCCGGACACGCGAGCAGCGTGAGGGAGGATCGCCGTCCGCGCCGCCTGCGGCAGGCGGCACGTTGTGGAAAACCCGCGTCGCGGCCGTCGCGGTGTGGCTGCTGCAGTGATCACGGCGCAGGGATTCGGGTCCAGCCGACCGGTCGCCGACAACAAGACCACGGAGGGACGCGCGATGAATCGCCGGGTCGAGATCATCGTCGACCGTCCGATTACTGCAACGAACTGAAGCACCGCCGATCGAGGTCGCCCCGGTGCACCACCTCGAGTAGCGCTCAGCCGTGAGGTCGCGTACCGACGCAGATCGCGGCGTTCTATCCGGCCCCCGGGACCCGTCGCGTGCGCGACTGTGAATCGCGCGGCAACAACGCGCGGCTGTATCACTACAATAGCCAAGGTAGTGGCTGGCCCTGGAACCGCTCGGACGTGCGAGCTGATGATCGGCCGGCCGGGCAGCTCGGGTGTCGGAACCATGCTCAATCCATCTGGTCAGCTTGAGCTGTTTGAACGATGATGACTCCACCATTGTATAGAGCGGGGCCATGCATATCCTCATGACAGGAGCGGCCGGAATGATCGGCCGCAAATTGACCGCGAGGCTGGCTCGGGATGGCGCCCTCAACGGCCGCCCGATTACCCGGCTTACGCTGATGGACATCGTTGCCCCCGCGGCGCCCGAGCTCGGCGGGGTGGTGGAGACGGTCGCGACCGACCTCACAGAGCGGGGCGCGGCCGAGAAGCTGGTCGCGGCGAAGCCGGATACCATTTTCCACCTGGCCGGCGTCGTGTCCGGCGAGGCAGAGACCGATTTCGAGAAAGGGTATCGGGTCAACCTCGACGGCACGCGAGATCTGCTGGAGGCCATCCGCAAGATGAAAGACTACAGGCCCAAGGTGGTCTTTTCGTCGTCGATCGCCGTCTACGGCGCCCCGTTCCCGCCCGAGGGGATCCCCGATGACTTCCACCTGACGCCGCTCACCTCCTACGGCGCGCAGAAGGCGGCCAGCGAGCTGCTGCTCGCCGACTACCACCGCCGGGAGCTTCTGGACGGCATCGGCATCCGCCTGCCCACCATCTGCGTGCGGCCCGGCAAGCCGAACAAGGCGGCGTCGGGGTTCTTCTCCAGCATCATCCGCGAGCCGCTCGCCGGCATCGAGGCGATGCTGCCGGTGTCGGACAGCGTGCGGCACACGCATGCCAGCCCGCGGTCCGCGGTCGGGTTTCTGCTGCATGCCGCGGCGCTGACGCGCCAGCAGCTCGGTCACCGGATCAACCTTGCGATGCCCGGCGTCAGCTGCACCGTCGGCGAGCAGATCGCCGCCCTCGGCCGCGTCGCCGGTCCGGCCACCGTCACGCGCATCAAGCGCGTGCCCGACGAGCTGGTGAGCCGGATCGTCGCGGGATGGCCCGAGCGCGTGAACGCTCGGCGCGCGTTGTCTCTCGGCTTCACGGCGGAAACGGATTTCGAGGACATCGTCCGCGCCCACATCGAGGACGAGCTCGGTGGCAACGTGAGCTAGACCTGGCCCGCCCGGCGCATCGTCAGTTGCGGTCGACGTGCGCGACGCAATCGGGGAACGACTCGTTCTCGATGCGCAACGTCGCTCGTAGCTCGATGGAATGGGGCGCACCGATCACCGCCCATGCGAACGCATCACCGGGCGAGTCCGCGGTGGCGACGAACTGCAGGGTCACCGGG
>DATIPJ010000498.1:0-24096 GCA_035472155.1 Kofleriaceae bacterium | reverse complement strand
ACCGCGAACGTGTGACTGCCCGGGACCGAGAACAGATCGCCGAGCAGCTCCGGGCCCGCCACGCCGCCCGTCGGTGAGCCGCCATGGCGGTCCTGCTGCCACACCACGAACAGGGTCGAGCCCGGCGCCCACTCCCAGCGCACGACCGCCGTGCTGCGGAACGCGACCTGATCGAAGTCGGGATTGGCGAAATGGAACTGCGCCGCGCCGTCGACGACGTCGTAGCCGTCGCCGGCGGCCGCGATCGCCAGCCCGCCCTCGCCGTAGCGCCGCAGCTGCAGGCTGCGCGGCGCCGCGAGCTCGCCGAGGCCGGCGTAGCGGCCGCTGGTCAGGTACGGCGCGGCGTAGAGATCGAACGTCAGGTTCGCCGTGAACGCATAGCCGAACCGGACCGGCAGGGACGCGGTGTTGCGGCGCAGCTCGCCGAACACGTAGCGCTGGTCGAACGTGGCAGCCGGGCCGCCGGCGATCGTGGCCACGTACTGGCGCTGGTGGGCATCGACCTCGAGGTCAGGCTGGGCCGACACCGTCCAGTGGCCGTCGGAGCCGTACGCCGCGGTCGCCGAGAGCTCGAACGTGCGGCGGCCGAGCCCGTCGGCCACCACGAACAGCTGGCCTCCGTACCGGAGATGGCTCGCGTGACTGTTCGCAATCGTCACGGAGCCGTCGAAGGTGCCCGGGATCGCCATGAGCGGGCCGCCGCGCGTCAGCTGGTCGCTCACCACCCGCGGCTCGTAGTGCGCGTGGGTGTCGACCTGCCAGTCGTTGCGCCACACCGTCGTGGTGTTGAACATGATGCGCGCGTTGACCCGCGTGCGCTCGAGGTTCCACTGCTCACCGCCGATCAGCGACAGCTGGTAGCGGCGCAGCGCCCCGGCGACGTGGTTGTCGCGATAGGTCAGCGCGGCCTCGCCATGGAGGCGGTCGGCGACCTGCAGGATGCCGGCGTCGTTGAGCTCGAACCCGCGCGAGATCGCGCTGGCCTCGACCCAGCCGAGCCAGTGCGCGCCGGCGAGCTGCTCGAACCGGATCGCGCCACGCAGCCCGGCGAGCGAGCTGCGCATCGGGTCGAGCGAGCCGGCGGCGCGATCGGGCCGCTGGAGGTAGTGCGCCGGCGCCTGCTGGACGAGGGTGATCGCGTCGTGCGAGCCGGCGACCTGCGACGCCGCGACGTCGCCGCTCAGCGCGCTGTCGCCGTCGCCGAGCCGGAGGTTCCAGTCCGCGCCACCGGCGAACGCGGTCCTCGGCAAGAGCTTCGCCAGCGGGTCGCCGGCCGCGAACCAGCGCTCGACGCCGGTGGCGATCACGCCGACCGTCGAGCCGCGGCGATCGAGCTGCTGCTGGGCCCGCGCGATCCCGAATGCAGTCAGCGGGGCGAGCGGCGTGTGATCCGCGGTCTCGGTGCGATCCGAAACCGCGACCAGCGCCCCGGCCGACAGGCCCGACAGCGTGCGGCCGAACAGCTTTCCGGCGCCCAGGATCGCGGACGTGGTCGGCGCTCCCTCGGGCGCAACACCGGCGGTCTGACGCGGGATCGCGCCGATCCGCCGGGTGTAGAAGTAGCGGGTGTCGGCGTCGATCGAGCCGCCCTCGAACATCCGGCGGCTGTCGACGAAGAACGGGCGCTTCTCGTCGAAGATGGTCTCGATCGTCGTCAGGTTGAGCACCGCAGGATCCGCCTCGACCTGGCCGAAGTCGGGGAGGACCGTCGCCTGCAGCGTCGCGGAGCGGCCGACCGGCGCCTTGAGATCGGCGCCGAGCCGAAAGCCGACGGAGCGCCGCGCGCCCAGCGTCGCGTCGGCCGCGACGAACGGCATCAGCTCGAGCCGGCGGTGCAGCTCGACGCCGTCGATCCCGACCAGCGATCCGAAGCCCGACGGCCAGCCGGTGGCGTCGCTGGGGACCAACTGCCAGTACACCTGCTCGCCGGTCGCGGCGATCCACCGCGTGACGTTGATCCCCCAGCGCTGAGGCACCTGCGGCAGCGTGACGAGCTGGGAGAACGGGATCCGCAGCTCGGCGGTCCAACCCGTCGAGCCGCGCGCCGTGGCTGCTTCCCACACGGGGTCGAATGACGGGTCGATGTCGGTCTCGTCATCGCGCGCGTGGTAGTGATCGAACCGGGTGCCGCCGGCGGTCACGCCGAACGTGTACGCGGTGCGGTGATCACCGTAGGTGTCGAGCGACACGGCGATCGCGTCGAGATCCTTGAACGTGTCGCGCCGGGTCAGGCCGGCGCGGATCGTCTCGGGCCGCTGGGTCAGCCGCACACCGACGATCACCGCAGTGTCATCGAACGCGACCGCCACCTCGGTCGGCTGCGAAGGCACCGCGCCGTCCACCGGGCGCTTCTGGAGGAACCCGTCCGTGAACGCGACGCCCGCCCAGCCCGGGTCGTCCAGCGAGCCATCGACCTGGATCGCTCCGGGGCCCACGCGGACCGCGGTGAGCTGCCGGGTCTCGCGCGCACCGGCGGCCGCCGGTCGGAGCAAGATCGCGACGGCGAGGTGGGCGATGACGGCGATACGAGCGCGTTGCGGCGTCACGGTGCGAGGCTGCGCGATGCGAGGTGCGTGCGCCGGGAGCCTGGCACCGGTCGCAGGATCGCCGGCACGGATCGCGGCTCCCTGCGCCCGGCGCGGCCGCGCTGGATCGTACGGGCCTGTAGCGCGGTCGACCACCGTTCGTGACGCGGGGACCGCGGTTCGTGGCGCCGGGCGGCCGTTCAGGTCACACCTCGACCGCCACCGGCGGCGTTGAGTATGGTGTTGGGTGTGCTGACCGTCGCGGTTCCGAGCCCGACCCCGCCCCGCCTGCGGTTGCGGTGGATCCTCATCGCGTGGTGGGGCGTGGCCGCGCTGAGCGGCGCGGGGCACCTCGTCTTCTTCAACCTGGTCGACGGCCACGGTGATTTCACCTGGTGGGGGCCGATCGTCACCCAGCTCATCATCTGCACGGCGTGGGCGCTGTTCACCCCGCTGGTCTTCCGGATCGCGCGAGACCTCGGCGACGACCTCCGGCCGGCCCGGATCGCGGGCGCGATCGCGTGGGGGCTGATGCTGAGCGCGGCGATGAGCACGTCACGCTCGCTGATCCACGGCCTCGAGCATGCTGCCGGCGTCGTATGCAACGGCGGATGGTTCACCCGGATGGCCGACTACATGACGCTCGATGTCCCGCTGTTCGCTGCGGTGCTGGCGGCCGGCCTGGCGCGCCGCTACCTGCTGCAGCGCGAGGCGCAGCAGGCGCGCGCCGCGGCGATCGAGGTCCAGCTCGCCGAGTCCAGGCTGCACGCGCTCCAGATGCAGCTCAATCCGCATTTTCTGTTCAATACGCTGAACACGATCTCGGCGCTGGTCGAGAGCGATCCGGTCGCGACGCGGACCGTGGTCGCCCGGCTGAGCGAGCTGTTGCGCCGCACGCTCGACGTCGCGCAGCAGCCCGAGGTCCGGCTCGCCGAGGAGCTGCAGTTCATCCGCGGCTACCTCGAGATCATGAAGCATCGATTCAGCGATCGGCTGACCACGGCGTTCGCGATCGAGGACGGCCTCGACGATGCGCTGGTCCCCGCGTTCGTGCTCCAGCCGCTGGTCGAGAACGCGATCGAGCACGGGATCGGCCGGATCCGCGGCCTCGGCGCCCTCGAGCTCCGCATCGAGCGCTGCGGCGACCAGCTCCACATCACGGTGCGCGACAACGGCCCCGGGCTCGATCCCACGGCGCGCGAGGGGATCGGGCTGTCGAACACCGCGGCGCGGCTCGCGCAGCTCTATCCTGGCCGCAGCGCGCTGCGGCTCGCGGATGACGGCGAGCGCGGCGCGGTCGCGGTGGTCGAGCTCCCGTATCACACGCTCGACGAGGAGGTCGGCGCATGAAGGTCCGCGTGCTGGTCGTCGACGACGAGCAGCCGGCGCGCCGGCGGCTGATCGACCTGATCGCCCGGCGGCCCGACCTCGAGCTCGCCGGGACCAGCGCCGATGGCCGCGAGGCGATCGAGGCAATCCTGACCGGCGCGCCGGATCTCGTGCTGCTCGACGTCCAGATGCCCGAGCTCACCGGGCTCGACGTGGTGCGCACCATCGGCGCCGAGCGGATGCCCCCGGTCATCTTCGTGACCGCCCACGATCGCTACGCGCTGCGCGCGTTCGAGCTCGCTGCGGTCGACTATCTCTTGAAGCCGTTCGACGACGCGCGGTTCGATCAGGCCGCGAGCCGCGCGCACGAGCTGATCCGGCTGCGCACGACCGACGAGCTGCGCACCCAGCTCGTTCATCTGCTGGCCGCCACCGACGGCCCGCTGGCCCCGCACGCACCGGCCCAGTTCATCGAGCGGATCGCCGTCCGCGAGCGAAAGGAGATCCGGATCGTCGCGGTGTCCGAGATCGACTACATCGCCGCCAGCGGCCCGTACGCCGAGATCCATGTCGCCGGCGAGGCGCTGCTCCATCGCGAGCGCATGCAGTCGCTCGAGGAGCTGCTCGACCCGGCGCGGTTCTGCCGGATCCATCGCTCGGCGATCGTCAACCTCGCCCGGGTCGCTGCGATCGAGCCGCAGCCGTCCGGAGACTCCAGCCTGCGGCTGTGCAGCGGCGCCGTGCTCCGCGTGAGCCGGGCGCGGCTGGTCGAGCTCAACGCTCGGCTCGGGATCAGATAGCTCGGCGTCATCGCAGGCGACGTCGAACTGTCCGGTGGGCCGACGTGAGCCGTGTGCGCTGGCCTGACTTCACGGTGAGCGCCAGCGCACGCGACGCCGCACCAAATGCGGACGGCCCCATGAAAGGTGAACCTAGCCTTCACCTTGATTCATCGTGTTGCATCCGACAGGTCGCTGGCTCGGGATGTGCACCGATCCGGGGCATGACGCTGGAAATCGTAATCATTTGGCTTCTCGTCGGCCTGATCGCCGGCTGGCTCGCTTCGCAGGTCGTCCGCGGTGGCGGCTCGGGCGCAGTGACCGACATCGTCGTCGGGATCGTGGGCGCCTTCATCGGCGGCATGATCTTTCGCGCCGAGCACTGGCGTGCGCCGTTCGGTGGCTACGCAGGCCTGATCTTCGTCGCATTCTGCGGAGCGGCGCTTCTGCTCGTGATCATGAAGCTGCTCTCGCGCCGGCCTCGCGGCGCAGCGTTTCGCCGGCGGCGATAATCGTTCGCGGTGGCGCACGGGTTGGCGCACCAACATACTGATGCGCGATGGGGTTCAAGGAAGGCCTCCGCCGCCGCTTGGCGCTGCGTCGCTACCCACGGCGGTCGGCAGCGATATTCACCGACGAGAACGATCACAACCCTCGCGTCCTCCAGGACTGCTCGGAATGTAGCGGCAGGGGCCAGCACTGCGAGGGCAGTATCGTCGACGGACGCGAACAATACGCGCTGGGGGTGTGCATGGTCTGCGACGGCACGGGCATCACCGGCGAAGTGGAACCATGCTTCCCCGACGAGAGACCTGAGGCATCGGCCTGCGTCGACGACCACGGGTGGATCACGTGTCCCAATTGCGAGTGGCGGTTCGCCCTCCGCCACAAGGATTCGTGGACGGGGCGTCGTCATCTACGCTGCGGGCAGAAGATCCGAGTCGTGGACGCGGAGACCCTTCGTCACGATGGCCGTGATCGCTGAGCGTGTCAGCGATCATGGCCTCTGCTCACCGTGGTGCGCGTGGACAGTTTCCAGTGGCCCGAAGGTAGATCATTGCCTGACCATGCTCCGTCGACGCGACGGTCCATTCCGCTCGCAGACACGCCGTGGACGTCATGGCCTGGCACTTTGCCGCGCTCAACGCGCTGGCGTTACCACAGGTCTCACTTCTGGAGGTGGAGATGCGGGCCGCTCCAGGCGGCATTGCCGCCGCGCCGCTCGTCGATGACGGTGATGCCGCGCGATCGCGCGTCGCGCATGAACGTGCTGACCTCCGCGGCGCTGTGGTCGCGCGTGCGCACGTCGACGGCACGGCCCGCTGCGTGTGCCCAACCGAGGTGGTGACCGCCGGTGGACGAGGTCACGGTGAAGCCACGATCGCTCGCGAATTGCGAGAGCTCGCGCCAGGTCTGCGCGCCGCCGTTGGCGTTGGTGAGGAGCTTGGTCTGGATCGTCTCGAGGTTCGACATGGCTGCTGTCCTTTCGTGCCCTCGTGATGTGCAGTGGTGGTGCCATCGCATTGCGCAGCGCACTTGCGTCTTCGCGTATACGAAGTGAGTCCGCGCGGACTCACCTGCGCGCGCCGAACTGCGCGATTGCTCGATGAGCGCGTGCGGAATTGCCCCCGTGTTCACTGCGAGAGACAGCGATCGAGGGGCAAGGTCCCAGCCAGCGCGAGCAAGTCGAGCTTCCAGCAGACGAAGCGACGCGCGGGCGTCGCACTTCGGCGTACGCCGGCTGTACCGGCGCGAGGGCACCCGGGGGCGCCCTCGGCCGATCCTGCGATGACCGGTCGAGGACCGGTCGGTGACCCGTCGATGACCGGTCGAATCACCGGTCGATCGACGTGATCAGGTCAGTTGTGGACTGACCATGTATTGAGCGTGCCCGTGTCGCCGAAGGCATCGGTGTCCACGATGCACAGCGTCCACGTCCCCGCCGCGTCGCCCGACAGACCGGGCACCGCGCGGTTGGTGAAGGTGAACGTACCGCTGCCGCTCGCGAACGTCCCGGTCGGGAACGCCGCCACGGTCGTGCCGTTGTGCGCCAGCGTGCCGCGCAGGATCGAGCGGAAGTCGTGGCGGCCCGAGATGTCGAGCTTGGCTGCCGACGAGTCACCCGTCGAGGCCACGCTCAGGCTGGTGCACGCGGTGCCGTTGTCGATCGTCGGCAGGTTCGGGGTCGCCGAGCCCGACCAGGCGCCGCCGCCGCCACCGCCGCAGGTCCCCGAGAACGTGAGCGTGAACGAGTTGAGCGTACCCACGTCGGCCGCAGCGAGGTCCTGGACCCGGAGCTGCCAGGTGCCCGTGCCAGTCTTGCCGCTGAACACCGGGACCACCATGTTGGTGATCACGAGGTTGTCGGCCGAGCCGCCGGCGCGGTTGCTGAGGATCGACGAGGTACCGTCGGGTCCGACCAGGGTGACGACGAGGTCACCGCGGAACGTGTGCGTGATGTTGAGCGACACCGAGACCGTGCCGACGCTGCCGCCGGTGACCGCGATGGTCTGCGTGATGCCCGTGGCGGTGTTGTCCGGGATCGACTTCGGCAGACCGACGGTGTTCGTGAACGTGCCGGCGACGCAGCCCGGGGGCGGCGGAGGCGTCGCGCCGCAGGTCGGGTCTGCAGCCTGGGCCGGAACGCTGACGGCGTCCCACGCGGCCTTGGTCGTGTTGAACAGCGTGCAGTCACCCGCTCCCAGGTTCTTGGCGGCCTGCAGCGTCCACGTGCGGTACCGCAGGTACGACGCGCCCGTGGTCTTCATCAGCATCGCGTTGTACATGATCTTGATCGCGTTCTGGATGCCCACGCCGACGACGGTCGAACCGTTGCAGGTCGGGCTCACCGGGCCGGTGGCCGGGTTCGAGCCCTGCGAGAGCAGGTAGAACCAGTGGTTGCCCGGGCCGGCTGCAGCGTGGACCTCGGTCGACGGAATCGACGCCGAGAAGCAGTTGGGGTCGCCGAGCACGGACGTATTGGCCATGTTGCGGATCGGGCCACTGCCGACCAGGTTGATCTGCTCGCCGACGGTGAAGTCGGGAACATCGAACGGCGCGGGCTCGTTGGCGAACGACTCGGTCGCCGCGCCGAACGTGTCCGCGACGAACTCCTGCGTGCCGCTGCCAGAGATGCCGCCCGGGGTGTGGTCGTCGATGCCGTGACCCATCTCGTGCGCGATCACGTCGATCGCGCCGATCCACTGGTTGGCGTTGTTGTGTCCGACCTGGACCTGGGTGCCGTCGTAGAACGCGTTCACGTCGGCGAGACCGACGCGGATCGGCCACGCACCGCCGGCGCCATCCATGGCGTTGCGGCCGAGCCACTGCGTCAGCATCCGGGCCTCGGTCTGCGCGCCGAACAGCGCGTCGACGCAGCCGGTCTCGCGGCTCGTCGCGTTGCCGTTGCCCCACGCATCATCCGCGCCGCTGAAGATCGTGTTGTTGGCTGCGTCCTGGCAGCTCAGGCCGGTGATCGTGGGGTCGCGCATCTGGAACGTCGCCCCCGACTGCGTCGTGTTGAGCGCGACCGGGTTGGGGCCGCTCCAGGCCGACGTGCCGGTGCCGTAGAGGACGTGCTCCTGCTCGCGCAGGATATCGCCCGTGAGCGCATCGACGTCGACGGTGAGCCGGCTGATGCCATTGGCACCGAAGCCGTTGATCGTGGACTCCCATGCGAGCCGCGCCGTCGGGCCGAGCGCGTTCACCACGAGCTGGGTGCCCTCGATGCCGGTCACGCTACGCAGCTGGCGGGCGGCGATCGCCTCGGCGCCGGCCTGGGATAGCGTGGGGGTCAGAGAAGCGACCTCGATGGGATGATCGAGCGAGATCGACGTGTGGATGATCTGGCCCTGGCTATCGAGCACGGTCACGAAGTCGCCACCCACCACGGGCAGGCCGGCGTGCGTACGCTCGTACGCAACATAGAAGATCCCACTGGACGACTCCACGCGGGTCTGCGCAAAGGCCTCGTTGGAGCTGGCGTGGAGAACAGCCGGCCGGCTCGCCACATGCGCATTGGCAGTCTGGCTGGCAAAGGCATAGGCTTGGGCAAGCGCAGGTGTCGTGGCGCTTGCTACGACCGGTGCGGCTGGGGCCGCAGGAACCGCACTGACGTCGTCGGGCGTCGCTTCTGCGCCCGAGGCGCCAGGAAAGTCGACGCAGCCCCCGAACAAAGCTGCTGTCGATACCGCAATGAAAAAACGTCCAATCGTTCTGTTCATCGACTGCCTCCATTGACACGTGACAAGCGGAATACCAAACACAGAATAAGACCGGGCCACCATCACCCGATCCCTTCTGGGGGTGGCGAACTATATGTCTGCAATGCGATCGCGATGCTAGTTCCCCTGCCGCTTTGTGTTGCATCGACTGACCGGACCGTTGACGCGAGGAGACACGTTCCACAAACGCCCTCCTCGTGGTTACAGGCAATTACAAATTCCTGATGGTGGGCCTGTGTGGGACGCGGCGGGGAGGGATCAGCGGTCCTCATGCAGCCGGGGCAAATTGGTACTCCGGGCGGACCAGCGGAAGCTCACGAGTCGCCCGTGATGCGCTTCTTGTGCGCAGTGGTGCACGAATTTCAGCAGCTCGTCTGTCGTCGTTCAGCGTCGCTGTTCAGCTGGCACGTGATGACCACAGCGCGGTGCGCGGTCCGCAGGTGATCGAGGTCGACGCGGAACATGTCGTTGTCCTCGCGGTCGGCGGTCGGCGGTCGGCGGTCGGCGGTTGGGGCGCCCGCGCCGAGCAACTCGGCCGCGAGCTGGCCGACGCCGCGGGTCATGCGAAGGCGGTCCGATGTGGTCGACTTGATCATCGAAGCGAGGTCCGGCGTCGGGCGCTGGACGGTCGCGTCATCGGACGTTGCTCACTCGCTCGCCGATGCGAGGGGCACCCGCGCGAGGTCGTCGAGGTGGCCCTTCCACGAAACACGCCGCGTGTATCGACCTGTACCGGTACGCTCCGGTTCCAGGCAGATTGCCAGTGTATCAGTGCGTGACAGCATTCGCGAATGCCATATGGCAATTTACCAGCAGTCATTATTCGAGCTTGACGCAAATCATCGCAACATTCAGATTGCGGAGTGGACCCTACGGAGGAACCCCGATGCGGAAATACTTGCGCACGATGAATCGCAGCACGCGTGACGCCATGACGGCGATGGTCACGCCCACGATCCTGACGGCAGCCTCGCTTGGCTGCGCGAAGGGCGGAGATCCGCCGGCACCGCCGCTCTACCCCTCCGATCCGCCGATCATCAGAGGCTAGCGTGGCGCTCGGCCCGAGGTGCTCTCGGATGTAGTTTTTCAGCAGCGCATTCACGCGCTCGATTCTTGGTGCGCACTCGTACAGGCGCGCGGCCGATCGAGATTGTGTGCGAGCGAGAATCATTCGCGTTGTATCTGTCATCGTAAGAGCGTAGATCCGGGCTCGATGATGTTCGCGAGGCTGATGCTCTGCGTTGTACTCATCGCATCCGGATGCGGGATATCTGACCCAGGCGAGTCAGGCGAAACCGGGGCGGCGCAAGCAGGCTCGGTTTCTGCCGACATGGCGCAAGATGTTGCAGTGGCCGCAACGCACACGGTCACCTGGGACAAGTATTCGCTGATGATCGACGGCCAGCGCGTGTTCATCTGGTCGGGGGAGTTTCATCCCTACCGGCTTCCCAGTCCCAGCCTGTGGCGCGATGTGCTGCAGAAGCTGAAGGCCAATGGGTATAACGCAGTCTCGCTCTACTTCAACTGGGGCTACCACTCCGCCAGGCGGGGTGTCTACGACTTCACCGGCGTGCGCGACATGGACCAGGTATTGAGCATGGCCGCGGAGGTCGGCCTGTATGTCATTGCGCGACCAGGTCCCTACATCAACGCCGAGGTCGACGGTGGCGGATTCACGGGCTGGCTCACGACGCAGACCGACCGCGCGCGCACGGACGCAGCGGGTTATCTCGCGGCGACCGATGAGTGGCAGTCTCGGATCGACCCGATCATCGCCCGGCACCAGCTGACCAGTGGGACTGGCACGGTCGTGCTGTACCAGATCGAGAACGAGCTCGCGTCCACCGGCACCAGCCAGCTGAGCTATCTGACCCACCTGCGCGACCGAGCGCGCGCCAACGGCATCACGGTCCCGATCTTCCACAATGACAAGGGTCGCAACGGCTTCTGGGTGCCGGCTGGCTCCGGAGTCTCCGGAACGATCACGGGCCCCGTCGATCTCTATGCGTTCGATGGATATCCCGGCGGGACCTGCCACAGCGACAACACCGCTGGCGCTCCGTCGGTTGCGCCGGATTGGGGCATCTGGGGCGGTGGCGGCGCCAAGGGAGGCGCGACTGCCTCGCCGAACACGCCCGGGTTCGCCGCGGAGTTCGGCGGCGGCTGGTTCGATTTCTGGGGCGGCTCGGGCTCGTACCCGTGCATGTCGCAACGCGAAGGGCCCGGATACGAGCGGGTGTTCTACGGGACCAACATCGCCAACCGGCTCACCATCCAGAACTTCTACATGACCGTCGGCGGGACGTCGTGGGGTTGGTTGCCGGCGCCGGTGGTCTATACGTCCTACGACTACGGCGCTGCGCTCAGCGAGGCGCGTCAGCAGCGTCCCAAGCTCGCCACGATGAAGGAGCTGGGCATGTTCCTGCAGAGCGTCGCGCCGATCACCAAGCTCGACAAGGGCGCGGCGGTGACGCCCTCGTCGGCGGCGGTGAAGGTCTACCATGACGTGAACCCGGACACGCAGACGCACGTCTACGTCGCCACCCACAATCCATCGAGCGCCACCACCAGCGACACGTTCAGCTTCCCGATCAACACGCCGGATGGCGCGTACACCGCAGCGCTCGCGCTCAACGGGCAGGACGCGAAGATCTTGGTGGCGAACCTCAGCTTCGGCGGGCAGCACCTGGTGTACTCGACGTCGGAGATCCAGACGGTGCTGCGACAGGGCTCGAGCGACCTGTTGCTGCTGTACGGTCGAACCGGCGAGGCCGGCAAGACCATCTTGCGCTACGCGACCCAGCCGACGGTGACCGTCCTCGCGGGCAGCGTCAGCAGCAGCTTTACCGGCGGCGACCTCACTCTGGAGTATGCGCATAGCAGCCTTGCGCAGGTCCGGATCAGCGGGGGCGGACGCGACACCCTGATGCTGCTGATCGCGAGGCAGAGCTTCGCCGATACCATGTGGCGCGAGGACACCGCGGCGGGCCCGGTGCTGATCCGCGGACCCCAGCTGGTGCGCACGGCCACGGCGAGCGGTGCGACGCTGGCGCTGACCGGTGACACGGCTGCGGCTTCCAGCCTCGAGATCTGGGCGCCCGCTTCGATCTCTGCGGTCAGCTGGAACGGCGCTGCGATCAGCATGCGGCGGACCTCCGCCGGCAGCCTCGCGGCGGTGAGTCAGCTGCCCGGGCCCGATGCGATCGTTCTCCCCGACCTCTCGGTCGCCACCTGGCGATTCTCGGCGGAGTCGCCGGAGGCGAGCGCGTCATTCGACGACAGCACATGGGCGGCCGCCACCAGGACGGCAACCGCCAGCACGACGCCGCCTCCGTCGGGGCAGCCCGTGCTCACCGCCGACGACTACGGCTTCCACCACGGCGACGTCTGGTACCGCGGTCGCTACACCGGCGCGGCCACGGCGATCGCGCTTCGCTACGGCGGTGGGGGCGCCGGCATGCTGCAGGGCTGGCTCGACGGCGTGTACCTGGGCCAGAACGTGCTCGCCACCGGCTCGACGACGCCGAGCACCACGGGCACCGCCATGTTCGCGGTCCCGGCGGCGCAGCGCGGAAGCGGCGCTCACGTGCTCTCCGTGATGGTTCGCAACGACTCGCACAACGAGGACGGCGGGGTCAATGATGCCCACAAGGAAGGGCGAGGTCTGATCTCCGCGGCGCTGACCACGGCGACCGGAGCCGCCTTGACCGCGAGCTGGAGGATCCAGGGCAACGCCGGCGGCGAGTCGATCGCGGACACGGTCCGCGGGCCGCTGAACAATGGTGGTCTGTCCGGCGAGCGCAACGGCTGGCACTTGCCGGGATTCCCCGACGGGGGCTGGGCCACGCGCCCGGTGCCCGACACCGCGGCGGTCGCCGGCACGGCGTGGTATCGGACGCAATTCTCACTCTCCGTCCCGGCCGGCCACGACGCATCGCTCGGGATCGCGATCGGCGACCCGGATGTGCGCGCCTCGGGCGGCGCGTACCGGGTGCTGATCTTCGTCAATGGCTGGAACATGGGCCAGTACATCGGGAACGTCGGCCCCCAACATACGTTCATTGTGCCCAGCGGCATTCTCGACCCGCGCGGCGCCAACACGCTCGCGCTCGCCGTCACGAGCAACGGCGGTGCCGCCGACCGGCTGGAGAAGGTGACGCTGACGAACCTGGGCACCGTGCGCGGTGGCGTGCCGCTCTCGCTGGTCAACTCACCGCGGTTCTGAGCCCGACCGGGCGACTACTTGACCGTCGACGCCGTGGCGGTCCTCGGCTTGACCGGCTTGCGCCGACACTCGGCGGCGCCGCGAGGACAGTGCTCGATCGTGAGATCGACGTGACCGGCCACCGCGGGCTCGTTCCGCGCGTCGCCGCGGGCGGGATCGTGCGCGACCGCGATGACGTACTCGGCGTCGACGCCATAGCGGACGAGGTATCCGAAGATCTTGTCGGCGCGCCGCTGAGCGAGCCCGCCGTCGTCCGACGCGTCCGCGTAGCCTTCGACGGTGATCGTCGCCCACGCATGGTTGCGCCGCCAGGACGCGGCGAGCGTCCTGAGCTTCTCGCGGTCCCTCGAGTACACCCGCACTCGCCCGGGCTCGAACGCGATCCGGGAATCCAGCCGCACCTGGGACTTCGCGGGCTGCGAAGAAAGCGCATCCGCAAACTCCATGGCAGCGCATGTCCCCGGATCTTCACAGGCACTCGCACCTGCGTCGGCCGGCGGCGGCTCCAGCTCCGGCGCGGCCTCCGGCTCAGCGCGCGCCCCCGTCGGGATCGCGATTGCGAGGATCGCCAGCAACGGCTTCCGCATCGATCACTGAGACGACCATTCACACAATCGTTGTAGGTGCACCGCGCGCAAAAGGTCACGATGCTCGACGCATGGGCGCGCAGGCTCGAAGTACGCTCCGGTCATGAGCTTGCGCGTGGTCATATTCGACCGCACCTGCGTCTGGACGAGAGGTCACCTGTCGCCGCTATGGTCGAGCGGAGCGGGGCTCTATCGTGCGCTCGGCCGCGTCGATGCGGTGCGCGGCGTGGCGAGCTGGGACGAGGCGCTCGCGTGGGTCGAATCGCTCGACCAGCCGATTCGCGAGCTGCAGTACTGGGGTCACGGCCGGTGGGGTTGCGCGATGGTCGAGCGCGACGTCCTCGATGCCGCGTCGATCACGCGCGGGCGGCTCGATGGCCTGCGCGCGCAGCTCGCGCCCGGCGCGCTCGTGTGGTTCCGCACGTGCGAGACGCTCGGAGCTGCGCGAGGGATCGCGTTCGCGGAGCGAGTGGCCGACTTCCTCGGCGCGCGCGTCGCCGGCCATACGTATGTCATCGGATTTCACCAGAGCGGCCTGCATGCGGTCGACGCTGGTTGCCGCGCGACGTGGCCGGCCACCGAGGGGCTCGCACAAGGCGATGCCGACGCTCCGCGCCGTGCGAGGCGGTCACATCCATGGGCGCCGAACACGATCACGTGCCTGCACGGCGAGGTTCCTGCGGCGTTCGTTGGCTAGCGCGACTTTCGAGATCGCGCCGGCGACCGGCTCGACGACGTCAGCGCACGTGGATGGTCCGGGTCTTGAGCCCGAGATCGACACCGGCTTTCGTGATGATGCGGGTGGTGAGCACGTGCGTTCCGGGCCCCGGCGGCCTGAGCATCATGAAGTACGCCTCGATGACCGCGGGCTGCGGTGATCCGGTGATGCAGGCGTCGAGGACCTGCAAGGTCAGGTCTCCGGTGATGTGCATGAGCTTGTGGGACGTGAAATGGGAGCTGGTCAGATTCGACAGCGCCACGCCATCGAAGCTGCTCTCGATGTCTGCGACATTGTCCGCCTGCGCCGCGCCGAGCGTGAGGAAGTCAAAGAGTGTCTGGCCGGGCGCGGGGCGAAACGTCGGATCCGGACACGGATAATCGTTCAGGACACTCGACAGCAAGACGGCAATCGCCTTGTGGCGCGGAACCTCGAACGTGCGGCCGTCGATGGGAGGGTTGGCGAGGAAGTAGACCGGCCCGCGCTGGTTCTGCCCGGGGTCGGCGGTCGCGGTGTCGTTCGGATTGAGCGACAGCGGGATCGAGAATCCCCAGTGCCACCACGCCTCGGCCCAATCCTCGAGACTCCGGCCGAAGGGGTGCGAATGGGTCGGGTACAGCACCGGATCGGGACCGTTGCAGTCGTCCTGGCTGAGTGCAGCCACCGCCGTGGCCTGTTCGGGCGCGTCGTCCTCGGATGCGATGCAGCCGTCTGCAAACAACAGTCCCACCACCGCGATCGCCGAGCTGGTTGCGGTGCGCCTCGTCGTCCTCGTCGTCGTCCTCATGGATAACCTCCGAGCCAGAAGTACGACGAAGCCGGGTGGCACGACTGCCAACGATCGTCTATTTTGTGCCAATGCGAAGACGCCTGGTCCTGGTGGGCTACGACGGAGCGGAAGGACTCGACATCTTCGGACCCGCGGAGGTATTTGCCGGGGCTTGCCGGCGACTCGGCGCACCTGCGTACGAGGTGATCATCGCTGCCGTCGGCGGAGGTTCGATCTCGCTCAGCTCCGGGGCCGTCGTGCTGGTGCGCGAGCTCGTGACGCTTCACCCGCGCGCGACCGATACCGTGCTGGTCGCCGGTGGCGATGATCGGGCGATCGCCACGGCGTCGTCGAACCCGGCGCTGACCCGGTGGCTGGTGCGTGCCGCGCACGTCGTTCGCCGCATCGGCTCGGTGTGCGATGGCGCATTCATCGTCGCAGACGCGGGCATCCTGCGCGGGCGGCGCGTCGCCACGCACTGGTCATCGTGCGATCGACTGGCGCGGATGCATCCCGAGATCGACGTCGATCGCGAAGCCATCTTCGTCCGCGACGACAAGATCTGGACGTCGGCCGGCGTCAGCACGGGGATCGACATGGCGCTGGCGATGGTGGAGGAGGACCACGGCCGTCCGCTGGCCGACTCCGTCGCCGCGCACCTGGTGCTCTACGCGCGCCGCCCGGGATTTCAGTCGCAGTTCAGCGAGACGCTGGTGGCGCAAACGTCGGCGTCGGACCCGCTCGGCTCGGCCATCGCATGGTTGCGAGCGAACCTGCGCAGCTCGCTCGACGTGGAGCGACTCGCGCGCAATGCCGGCATGTCGGTCCGCTCGCTGCATCGCCGGTGCCAGCAGGTGCTCAACACCTCGCCCGCGAAGCTCATCGAGAAGCTGCGCGTGGAGCAGGCGCGGACGCTGCTGGCGACGACGCCGCTCGGGACCAAGACGATCGCGGCGCGCTGCGGCTTCGGATCCGCACCGCGGATGGCGCGGGCGTTCGAGCGCACGCTCGGCGTCGCGCCGCTGGCATATCGTATGATGTTCACGACCGCGAAGCCGTGAGCTCACCAGCGCTGGTGAACCAGGGGCCGGATCCGGCTCTGGTACAGCTGGTCGATGCGAGCCCGCAGCTCCGCCGGCAGCGGCGCCACGTCGGCCGCGCGCGCGTTGTCGTCTACCTGGGCCGGCCGCTTGGCGCCCGGGATGACGCAGGTCACCGCCTCGTGCTCGAGGATCCAGGCCAGTGCGAGCTGGGCCATCGTGATCCCGGCCGGGACGAGCGGACGCAGCTCCTCGACGACGGCGAGGCCGACGCTGTAGTCGACGCCGGAGAAGGTCTCGCCGCGGTCGAAGGCGGCGCCGTCGCGGTTGAAGGCGCGATGGTCGTCGCTCGCGAAGGTCGACGCCGCGGTCATCTTGCCAGCGAGCATCCCCGATGACAGCGGCAGGCGAGCGAGGATGCCGACCTTGCGCTCGCGCGCGCGCGCGAAGAACACATCGGCCGGGCGCTGACGGAACATGTTGAAGATGATCTGGACGCTCTGGACGCCCGGGTACTCGATCGCCTTCAGCGCCTCCTCGACGCGTTCCACGCTGACGCCATAGAACCGCAGCTTGCCGTCGCGGACCAGCCGATCGAGCCCATCGAACACCTCGGGCATGTAGTAGACGTCGGTGGGCGGGCAGTGCAGCTGGAGCAGGTCGAGCGCGTCGACCTCGAGGTTGCGCAGGCTGCGCTCGATGAAGGCGGTCAGGCTGTCGAGGCCGTACGCGCGCGCGTCGTGCGGTTGCGCGCGCCGGCCCGCCTTGGTCGCCACGACGAATGGCGCGCGGGTCTCGCGCCGCAGCCGTGCCAGCAGCTGCTCGCTGCGCCCATCGCCGTACACGTCGGCGGTGTCGAAGAAGTTGATCCCGAGCTCGAGCGCGCGGCGCAACGCCGCCAGCGATTCGTCGTCGGATACCGGGCCCCAGGTACCGCCGATCGCCCACGCGCCGAAGCTGACGGTGCTGACCTCGAACCCGGTTCGTCCCAATGGTCTCGTTCGCATCGATTCCTCGCTGTGCTGAAGCCGGGGCATCCTAGCGCACCCAGGCGGCCGCGTCGGCCGCGCGGCGCACTCCCGATGGCGCGGTGTTGTTGGGAACGCGCGTGTAGCGCAGCTCTGCCTTCTTGACCGCAAACTCCAGCTCGCCTACTCGAATCATCGCTGCGCACAATACACGAACCACCGAGACAGACGAGCAGCGGGCAGGTCGGCCATGGGATCGCGGAGCGACGGCACATCGTGCGCTTGCGCGCAGCGCCGAAGATCTGGGCAATATCGGGCATGAATCGACGGACGTTGCTGACCGTCGCCGCTGCCGCCGGCGGCACGCTCGCCTTCTCGCGTGCCCGCGCGCAGGCGCCGGTATGGCAGGGGCTCGACCAGAAGGCGCTCGATGATGCGTACGACCAGAGCGTGTGGGCGTCCAATGGCAAGCAGGTGCTCGAGCGCTATGCCGCGCTGAGCGAGGACGTGCGCGGGCGGCTCGGAGCGCCGAAGCGGTTCGCGTACGGGTCGACGGCGGTCGAGGGGTTGGACGTGTATCGAGCGCGCGACGGGGCGCCGATTCACATCTTCATTCATGGTGGTGCGTGGCGCTCGGGGACAGCGAAAGAATGGGCGTTTCCGGCGGACATGTTCGTGCATCGGGGGGCGCACTTCGTGGTGCCCGATTTCGTGCCGGTGACCGACGCCGGCGGCAAGCTACTGGCGATGGCGGAGCAGGTGCGCAGCGCGATCGCGTGGCTGTACCGCAATGCCGAGCGGTTCGGCGGCGATCGCCGGCGCATGTTCATATCGGGGCACTCGTCGGGCGGGCACCTCGCCGGGTTGGCGCTCACGACGGACTGGAAGCGGCTCGGGCTTCCGGCCGACCTGCTGAAGGGCGGCGTCTTGCTGAGCGGCATGTATGACCTCAAGCCGGTTCGCCTATCGGCGCGCAGTCGATATATCCAGCTCGACGACGCCTCCGAGGACGCGCTGAGCCCGCAGCGCCATCTCGACCGGCTGCACGCGCCGCTGGTCGTGGCATATGCGTCGCTCGACAGCCCCGAGTTCCAGCGTCAGTCGCGCGACTTCGCCGCGGCCGTGAAGGGCGCCGGCAAGCCGGTCGAGCTTCTGGTCGCGCGGGCCTACAACCACTACGAAGCGCCGGAGACGCTCGCCAATCCGTATGGGCTGCTCGGGCGCGCGGCGCTCGCCCAGATGCGGCTCGAGTGAGGCACGCCGTGGCCGAAAATCGCTGGCGCGCGGTGCATCGCTGCCGAATACTGCGCGTTCGTTATGCTGTTCGTAGCACTCTCCTCGCTGCAGGGCCGCGCCATGGCGGCGGCGTTCGACGAGCTCGCGGCGCTCGGCGCGGGCATCCAGCTGACGCCCGGCAATCACCCGACACCGGGTTTCCGGGCGCACGTCGCTGCGTCGCGGGTTGCCGTCCGCCGCCATCACGGGTTCTCGTTCGACACGCGCCGCGGCGACACCTGGCGCGACGGGGTGTGCGTGGCCGACGCGGAATCGGTGCATCCGCCCGAGTCGGGCGCGCCGTGGCGAGCGTGGTACGAGACCCAGACCGCGCGGCCGATGCTCGAGGTCATGTACCCGGGCTTCGAGCTCGGCACCGGCGAGGCGATCGAGGCTGCCATGAATGCAGCGCTGCCGCTCGCCGTGGACATCTCGCACGTCCACATGCAGCGGACGCAGGGTGTGATGTCGGAGCGGACGTGGCGTCGCCTGCAGGACTACCCCGCGATCGCCGAGGTGCACGTCTCGGCGAACGACGGCCGCCACGATAGCCACCAGCCGCTGCGCATCGACAGCTTCGGGTTGGCGTGGGCGCGCGCGCGACTGGCGATCGGCGATCCGGTGGTGTTCGAGTGCTACTTGCACCGGCTGTCCCACGCCGAGCGCCGGGCGCAGGTCGATCTGATCCGAGGTCCGTCGTGATGGATCCATGGGCAGAGACGCGTACGGAGGTGCTGCAGCGGTTCGAGAAGCACGCGAGGGCGCTGTTCGAGCAGCAGCCGTCGCGGCGCTCGGCCATGCTCGTGGTCGCACAGTACTGGAGCGATGGTGCCGACGACGAGGTCCACGCAGAGCTCATCTGCTCGGTGCGCGAGACGCCCGTGTGGCCTCACGAATGCAGTCACGATTACGACAGCGACGGCAATCTGACGTCGACGCGCCTGGTCGCGGGCGAGGAGTGCTGCATATGCAGTGACTGGGAGTCGTTTCGCTTCGACTTCTACGGCGCAGATAGCAGTCCGATCGTCGTCGCGTTCGAGATGTTCTGCCGAGAGGGCGCAACGCAGGACATGGACACCTCCGAAGCGTACACACCGTACGCGATCGCACACCGCGCGGGCGACGGGGTCGAGATCGAGGTCCTGGGTGTACCGCAGCGCCCGGCGAACGCGGTGACCGGCTGCTTGCCCGAGGCGAGTGATCCTTGGAGCGATGCGAGGCGCCGCGCCTTGTTTGACGAGATCTGCGCTGCGCCCGACGACGATGGCCCACGTGTGGTCCTGTCGGACCTGTTGCTGTCGTCGCACCCCGACGACCCGCGCGGTCAAGCGATCGCGCTATCGCTCGTCCGCGCGCCGGACGCCGCGAGCCGCGCACGCCGCGACGAGCTGATCGCAACCCATCTGGTGGAGTGGATCCATCCGCTCGGCGCCGTGATCCCGCCGGGCTGCGCCTGGTTCGAGCGCGGATTCCTCTCGCGCGCACACGTCTATGCCCCGAGCGCGCACGAGCAGGACATCGCGAAGGGTGCCGCGGCCTGGGGCACGGTGGAGGTGCTGCGAATCTCCCCCGGCAGCTACGATGTCATCGATCCCTCGATGGTCTCGCTGCGCGATGTCGGGCCGCTCGGCATGGTCGGCCTCGAGGCGCTGGTCGGCGCGCGCCGGCCGTGGGCGATCGAGCGTCTGCACGTCGCGCTCGATGACGCCGGCCCGGGGATGGAGCTCGAGCTGCTCGCGCGAATGACCGTGCTGCCCCACCTGCGCGAGCTCGTGGTGACCACGGGCGACGATGCGGAGCTGGCCATGGCGGCCGCCGGTCTGGCATCTCCGTCGCGCACACCGTGGTCGTCGCAGCTGGAGCAGCTGACGCTGGTCGTGGACAACCGGACGCCGATCACGCGATGGTCCGAGCTGCGCCCGGCGCACGCCTCGCTCGCCGTGGTTCTCGCCGGTGACGACCGGCAGCCAGCCGGCTGGCAAGTCCGGTTCGATCCGCGCGACATCATCGAGATCACGCAGGTCGGCTGGCATCCGGCGGCGACGTTGGTGCAGCTTGCCGCGCTGGTGAACGCCTGCCCCGCCGGTATCCCGATCCGCCTCGGCGCGACGGCGATTCGCCGCTGCGGCCCCGACGAAGTGCGCTACGTGCACGAGCATACCGGCCGCGACGTGGCCGTCGTGTAAAGGCCGCGGGCGCCCTGTGACGGGCGTGGGTCGAGCTCGGCCTCGATCAGCGCGCGCAGCTGTCGATCTGCACGTAATCGCCGGTGCTCGGCGAGACCCGCCACAGTCGATGATTCTCGATCACGTAGAGCCAGCCGCCCAGCGCGGCCATTGCGATCGGCGGCACCTGGTAGGGCGCCGGGTCGCTCGCCGGCGTCCGCGGCAGGTAGTCACCCGTCGACGGGTTGACCTGCCACAGCGTCTGGTTCTCGATGACGAACAGCGAGCCGCTCAGCGCCGTCATCGCGATCGGCGGCACCTGGTACGGCGCCGGGTCGCCCGGCGGCGTGCGCGGCAGGTAATCGCCCGTCGACGGGTTGACCTGCCACAGCCGCTGGCCCTCGATCACGAACAGCGAGCTGCCCAGCGCGGTCATGTAGATCTTTCATGCGACGAGCCGCCGATGCCGGCACGACGAACCTGTGATCGCTACAGCCGCGCGGCGATGAGATCCGTGAAGGCGTCGTGGCCGAGGCGGTTCGGGTGGTAGGACTCGCCGATCGGATTGGAGAGGCCATTGAGCCACTCCACATCATCGCAGATGCGGTGGACATTGAACGCGGCGCGCGGGTCGACGAAGTCGAAGCCATGGTTGCTCGCGAGGCCCGCGGTCTTGGTCGCGAGCAGGTCGGCCACGCTGTTGAGCTGGCTCTGCTCGTCAGGGCTGATCCGCGCGCCGAGGTTGCACTGCTCGCCGTTGAACAGCCGCGGATATCCGATGACGAGGACCTGCGCGTTCGGCGCCCGCGTCTCGATCTCGGTGTAGAGCGCGTCGAGCTGACCGGGCAAGGTGGTGTTGATGAAGTTCCGTGCGTTGGTGATATCGCCGTTGCAGCTGAACGGGAACGGCAGCGCGCACCGGCTGATCACGTTCGAGAAGCCGGCGTCGTTGCCGCCGATCGAGATCGTGACGAGGTTGGTCGCGGCCGACAGCGCGCTGAGCTGGTTGGCCCGGACGTCGGGGATCCGTGCGCCAGAGCACGCCACGTGCGAGAGGTTCAAGCCGAGCTGTGCGGCAAGTTGCTTGGCGTAAGAATGGTTCGAGCGCTGACACGCGGTATCGTAATATTCACGGGTGACAGTTCCGGAGGCGTAGGAGTCGCCTTGCGCAACGTAGTTGCTGCCGACGAGGGCCTGCTGACGGGAATCGACATCTTCGACGGCGCAGGCGGTTCCGAAAGCGGCCAAAACGAGAGCCAGTGGCAATAGCGACTTCATCGTTCCTCCAGGGAAGTTCCCTGCGGACACGCTCGCAAGCTGCGATTGGCAAGTCGAGCCGCACTGCCTTACCGGCGCAGACGTTTGTGCAGCCAACGGCTTGTATGTTGTCAGCCCACGCGGCCTGTCGACGTGAGTTGAGTCGGCTGGCCCACAGGTCCGATGTCGGGCGAGCGCGGCAGCCGCGCGGCTACGGCGCGACGGTTGTGACGTCGACGACGCCGGTCGATCGGATCTGGCTCGGATCGCCATCGCCGCTATGGGTGAGCGGCCCATCCTGGACCGGCTCGTCCTCGAACCGCGTGCCGATCACACGGCTCCACAGGGGCGTGCCATCAGGAGCGAGCTTGGTGACCGTGACGTCCGAGTCGTGCCCGCGCGGATCGTCCCCCATGCGGCGAAGCGGTACCACGCGCGGTCGAGGGTGCCGGTCGCCGGGAGTGCGGCGAACCATCACAGACGCGCCCGCCTGCTCGCAGCGCACCAGCTGCCGTGGAATGCCACCTCGGCCGCGGCGCGTGGGAAGCTGCGCCCATGAGTATCCAGGTCGGGTCCGCTTCCCGGGTCAGCCTCGCTGGCCTTGTCGTGTCGGTCGCGCTATGCGCGCTGCTCTCCACGGCGCGCGCCGGCGAGCCGGAGAAGAAACCCGCGCTGACGCCCGGTACGTTCACGATCGAGAGCTTCCAGCTCGAGAGTGGCGTCACGATTCCCAAGGCGATCGTGCGGTATGGCACCTACGGAACACTCAATGCCGCCAAGGACAATGCCGTGCTGCTGCCATCGCACTACATGGCGCAGAGCGATGGCTATGATTGGCTGATCGGCGAGGGCCGCGCGCTCGATCCCAAGAAGCACTTTCTGATCATGACCGAGCTGTTCGGCAACGGCCGCTCGTCGAGCCCGAGCAACACGCCCGAGCCGCTGCACGGTCCGCGCTTCCCGGTCACCACCATCCGCGACAACGTCGAGGCGGTGCGCCGGCTCCTCGAGGACGGCCTGGGCGTGCATCACCTCAAGGCCGTGGTCGGGTTCTCGATGGGCGCCGAGCAGGCCTTCCAGTGGGCGGTGAGCCACCCCAGGTTCGCCGACAAGATCGCCGCCACCGCGGGCACCGCGCGGTGCTGGCCGCACGGCATCGTTCGCCTCGAGGGCCAGATCCGCGCGATCACGACCGACGCAGCATTCAAGAACGGCGACTACAAGGAGCAGCCCGCGATGGGCATCGAGACCACCGGCATCGTGTGGCTCGGATGGCTGTTCTCCCAGGAGTGGTGGAAGCGCGAGCTGTGGAAGAAGAGCGAGCCCGGCGCCGACAAGCTGACCCTGGCGCAGTATGTCGAGAAGCAGGGCAAGGAGTTCTTCGCCAACACCGACGCGAACGACTTGATCCTGCAGATGCGGACCTGGCAGGTCCACGACGTGGGCACCACGCCGGGCTTCGGCGGCAGCACCGAGAAGGCGCTGCGCTCGATCGCGATCCCGGTGCTCTACATGCCCTCCGAGACCGACCTGTACTTCCCGCTCGGCGACGCGCGCCAGGAGAGCAAGTGGATCCGCAAGGTCACGCTCGCGCCGATCCCCTCGCTCTGGGGTCACCCGGCGGGCGTGGGCGCCAGCCCCGAGGACCTTGCCTTCATCGAGCGCAAGCTGCGCGCATTCCTCGCTGCGCCCGAGCGCTAGCGAGCGCGGCTGGGACCTACGGCCAACGCGCGCCAGGCCGATGTAGCATGGCCGCTACTGCACAGCGCACGCTCTACTCGCGTGTATGGCAATGACCGGCGCGCGGAATATCAATCTGCGACTTCACGCTTGCCGGCATACATCGAATCTCGCCATTCATGCGGAGATCTCGGGAGGCGATTCGCCCCAAAAGCGCGGAGGCCCGCGGCTAGCGCACGTGCGCAAGCTCGAGGGGCGCGTTGTGCAGATTGCGCCTGAAGCGCAAAAATGCGCAAGCCTCGATGGCTCAACTACTGGATTCCGTGATCGATCGCGATGGCACGAATCGTTCAAGGCGGCCTTCCGAACCAAGTCCAATCCTGATGAACCAAAGGGGGATGAGAATGCGGGATATTCGTATTCGAGATCGCGCGAGGACCGGAGCGCTCTTTGTCGTCGTTGTCGGAACCACGTTGCTGGGTGGATGTGCTGCCAGCACTGACTCCTCGGAGGAGGCCACAAGCGTCGCCGATCAGGCGTTGCAGTGTGACCAGCC
>DATIPJ010000497.1:0-4843 GCA_035472155.1 Kofleriaceae bacterium | reverse complement strand
TGTTCGTGGGCGCCGGCGCTGGTGCTGGCGCATCGCTCGAGCTGCCGCACGCGACGAGCCACACGACCAACCATGCTCGCTGCACGCCTCGATCATACGACGTCACCGCGGATGTGCCATTCGCGCTCGGTTACCGACGCCGGACGTACTTGTCGAGGAACTTCAAGTACGCCTCCTGCGCCGAGATCGTGTTCTTCTGCTTGGTGAAGCCGTGGCCCTCGTCGTCGAACACGACATACTCGACGGGCACGCCGTGCTTCTTGACCGCGTCGACGATCTCGTCGGACTCGACCTTGAGCACGCGCGGATCGTTCTTGCCCTGGACGACCAGCAGCGGCTTCTTGATCTGCTCGGCGTGGAACAGCGGCGAGATCGACTGCAGGCGCGCCTTGTCGGTCGCCGGGTCGCCCATCTCGGCGTACAGCGACTCGCGGAACGAGGCCCACCAGGGCGGAATGCTCTCGAGCGTGCGCACCCAGTTCATGACGCCGAAGATGTCGATGCCGGCGTCGAACACATCGGGTGCAAAGGCCAGCGCGGCGCCGACCATGTACCCGCCGTAGCTGCCGCCGAAGATCGCGATCCGCTTGCCGTCGACCCAGTCGAGGCCTGCGAGGTACGTCTTCGCCGCGACCACGTCCTTGAGGTCGGCGTCGCCGTGCTTCTTGTCGTCCATGTGGAAGAACTTCTTGCCGTAGCCCGACGAGCCGCGGTTGTTGACGCCGAGGATCGCGTAGCCGTGGTTGACCAGGTGCTGGATCTCGGCCGAGTAGCCGCGGCGCGTCTGACCGCCCGGCCCGCCGTGCACCCAGACGACCGCCGGCACCTTGCGGCTCGGCGACGCGTCCTTGGGGCGAAACTGGATCGCCGGGATCGGCAGACCGTCGGAGCTCGGGTAGCGCACCACCTGCGAGTCGACGAGGTCGGCGGAGCTCACCGCCGGGTTGAGCGCGTGGGTGAGCTGGCGCGGAGTGCCTCCGCCGATGTCGGTGACCCATACGTCGCGCGGCGCGCGGTCGCTGGTGAGCAAGAAGCCAATCTTGGTCTCGTCGCGCGAGAAGAATGTGCCAGTGATGTCGCCGTTGGGGAGCGCCGGCAGCGCGACTTCCTTGCCCGTTGCGGTCTCGACCACCTGCAGCACGGTCCGAGCGTCCTCGTTGATCGCGCTCACGCGGTACTTTCCATTCTCGGAGAACCCGATGAACGACACGTCCCAGCTCGCCGTGATCTCCGACCGCGCCCTGCCGGTCGCGAGGTCATACGACCACGCCTGCGTGAACTCGCCCTGGCCATCGGTCGAGTACCAGAGTGTCTTCGAGTTCGGCGCAAAGCCAAATACGTTGTTCTGAATATCGCCTTTGTGGGCGGTGATGTTCTTCGGCGGCGCCTTGGCCTTGTTCAGATCGAGCAGGTAGACGTCGGAGTCCGCATTCGTGCGCGGCTTGCTGAGCGCGAGCCACCGACCATCGCGGCTGATGTCGCCGATCGTCCATGTGTCCTTGTTCGTGAACACCAACTCTCGCTTGTAGTCCTTGGCGGAATATCGATAAACGTCGAACGACTTCGGATCGCGCTCGTTCGTCGTGAGCCAGAACCACTTGCCGTCGGCGGAGAACCCCGAGAAGGCCGCCTTGGTCTTCTCGCCAGGCGTCAGATCGGTCGACTTCTGCCCGTCGAGGACATAGATATGAGACAGCTCGTTGCCGCCCGAGTCCTGCGAGTACAGCAGACGATCGTCGGCAGGGAAGTAGCTCTGGCCGAACTGCGACTCGTTCGACGTCGTGAGGCGCTGCGGCTCACCGCCGGCCGTCGGGATCGCATAGACGTTGAACGTGCCGGAGATGTCCATCGAGACCAGCGCCTTGGAGCCATCGTGCGAGAACCCGCCCGCCACGACGCCCACGTTCTTGAACAAGGTCTCGGCGTCGTACTGCTTGACCCCCGGCGGACGCGCGGGCTTGGGCGGCGGCCCCGGCGGCTCTGCGCTGGCGACCGGCGGTGCAGGCGTCGGCGCGACGGGCGCAGGACTTCCGCCGCACGCGCAGACGAGGACGAGGACCGAGGTGAGGCGGTGGGTGTTCATTGCGCTCGCATCGTACTCGACGCCACGATCGCGAGCACGGGTCCAGATGCTGCCGCACCCGGTCGCAGCCACGTCCCGGCCTATCGCGGTCCGGCGCCGACTCGCCTACCGATGCAGGCCCGCTCGCCCGGTCGCTCGGCCGACGCCCATGTATTCTCGCCGCGTGACGCACATCGGCGAACGCACACGACGCGCTGACCTGCGAGGCATGCGATGACGGCGCGCGCGCCCGAGATTGTCCTGTGGGACGCGCGGCGGCTATCCGACGCCATCCACGCGCGCGCGGTGTCGTGCGTCGAGGTCATGACGGCGTACCTCGAGCAGATCGAGCGGCTGAATCCGACGGTGAACGCGATCGTCTCGCTCGAGCCGCGCGAGTCACTGCTGCGCCAGGCGCGGCAGCGCGACGAGGCGCTCGCGCGCGGCGAGTCGCTCGGCTGGATGCACGGCTTTCCGCATGCGGTGAAGGACCTCATGCTCACGCGCGGCATTCGCAGCACGTGGGGCTCGCCCCTGCTCGCGGACTTCGTGCCCGAGGTGGACGCGATCACCGTCGAGCGACTGCGCAATGCAGGCGCGATCATCATCGGCAAGACCAACGTGCCCGAGTTCGGCCTCGGCTCGCAGACGTACAACCCGGTCTTCGGGACGACGCTCAATGCCTACGACCAGACGCGCTGCGCGGGCGGCTCGAGCGGCGGCGCCGCGGTGGCGCTCGCGCTGCGCATGCTGCCGGTCGCCGACGGCAGCGACCACGCCGGCTCGCTGCGCAACCCTGCGGCGTTCAACAACGTGCTCGGCTTCCGTACCACGTTCGGCACCGTGCCATCGGCGGACTTCGACGGTTTCATGGCCGCCCTCGGCGTGGTCGGCCCGATGGCGCGCACGGCGAGCGACCTCGCGCTCCTCCTGTCGGTGATGGCCGGCCACGATGCGCGCTCGCCGCTGTCGGTGCACATCGACCCGGCGCGATACACCGCCCCGCTCGACCGTGACTTCGCCGGCACGCGGATCGGCTGGCTCGGCGACTTCGGCGGCTACCTGCCGTTCGAGCCCGGCGTGCTCGATCTCGCGCGCGAATCGCTCGCCGCGCTCGAGTCGGTCGGCTGCCAGATCGACGAGGTGCGGCTCGATCATCCGATGGAGCGCGTGTGGCAGAGCTGGCTCGTGCTGCGCGCGTTCCAGGTCGGCGCGAACCTGCGCGTGCATCACGCCGACCCGGCGAAGCGCGCGCGCATGAAGCCCGAGGCGCGCTGGGAGGTGGAGCGCGGCGAGAAGCTCACCGCCGACCAGGTATCCGAAGCCTCCATGGAGCGCACGCGCTGGTACCAGATCGTGCGCCAGTGGTTCACGCGCCACGACTTCCTCGTGCTGCCGTCGGCGCAGGTGTTCCCGTTCGACGCCACCCTGAAATGGCCCACCGAGGTCGCCGGCCGCACGATGGACACCTACCACCGCTGGATGGAGGTCGTCATCCCGATCACCATGGCCGGCTGCCCCGCGCTCAACGTCCCGTGCGGCTTCAACGCCGCCGGCCTCCCGATGGGCATGCAGCTCGTCGGTCGCCCCCACGACGAGCTCGGCTGCCTGCAGCTCGCCCACGCCTACGAGCAGGCCACGCGCTGGATCGCCCGCCGCCCTCCCCCGCTCGCCGGCGTTGACCCGGCGTAGGCGCGCACCGCAGTCATTTCTTTCCGAGCGCTCCTCGGTTCACTGCACGTCGACGGCGCCGGCGTGGATGAAGCGCTGGACGTGGGGGTTGTCGGAGGCGCGGAGCTCGGCGGGGGTGCCGTAGGCGGCGATCTTGCCCTCGTGCAGCATGGCGATCATGTGGCCGATGCGGAACGTCGACGACATGTCGTGGCTGATGACGATGCTGGTGATGTCGAAGCGCTCCTGGGTGTCCTGGATCATGTTGTCGATGTCGCGCGTGCGGAGGGGGTCCTGGCCCGTGGTGGGCTCGTCGTAGATCATGATCTCGGGCTTCATGACGATGGCGCGTGCGAGGCCGACGCGCTTGCGCTGGCCGGCGGAGATTTCGCCCGGCATGCGGTTGGCGATGTCGAGGATGTTGAGGCGCTCGAGGATGTCGTGGACGCGGTCGCGCATCTCGCCGCGGGTGACCGGGCCGCGCTCGCGGATCGGGAACGCGACGTTGTCGGCGACGGTGAGCCAGTCGAGGAGGGCGGCGCCCTGGAACAGGAGGCCGAAGTGCCTGCGGACCTCGTTGAGCTCGCGGTCCTTCATGGGGACGATGTCGTCGCCGAACACGCGGATCGAGCCGCGGTCGGGTTTGAACAGGCCCATGATGTGCTTGATGATGACGGACTTGCCCGAGCCGCTGGCGCCGATGATCATCGTGATGCGCCGCGGATAGATGGGGAGATCGATGCCGCGCAGGACCTGCTTGTCGCCGAAGTGCTTGTAGACGCCGGTCAGCTCGACGACGGGCGCGTCGGTGATCGCGGGGGCCGGCTCGGCTGCGGCGGCGCCGTGCTCAGGGCCGGTGTCGCCGCGCGACAGGCGCGAGGTGCGCGCGCCGTCGACGAAGGCCTGGATCGGCGCCAGGTCGGCGTGGAGGAAGCCGTCGTAGGTGCCAGAGAAGATGATCTTGCCGTCGTGGAGGAACGCGACCTGGTCGGCGAGGCGCTTGGTGCTGGCCATGTCATGGCTGACGATGACCGAGGTGATCTGGTACTGCTGCTTGGCGAGGGCGATCATGTCGTCGACCGCCTCGATCATGATCGGGTCGAGGCCGGT
>DATIPJ010000496.1:0-6070 GCA_035472155.1 Kofleriaceae bacterium | reverse complement strand
GCACATCGGCCGCGCCTTGCGCGCTGCGCACAAGACCGATCGCTGGCACGGCGACGTCAAGCCGAGCAACATCCTGGTCGACACCCGCGGCGACGACCCCGTGTTCCGTCTCGGCGACTTTGCGCTCGCTGTCCCCGACGGCGGCGACCCAGCGATCAGCATCGCGCCGCGCTGCCTCTCCGAGCGCGGTGCGATGCATGGCCGTCCCCGGCAGGGCGAGTGGGGCGACATCGCGGCGCTGTCGGTCGTGCTGTACCAGATGCTCGCCGGCGAGGCGATCGACCGCGGCGCGCGAAGCCTCCTCGAGCAGATCCGTGTGCTGCGCGACCTCGCAGCGACTCCGCGCGCGCGGCGCCACGCCGGCGGGCTGCGCGTCATCGAGACGCTGATCCAGCTCTTCCACGATGGCGAGCCGATCGATATCCACGAGTTTCTCGCCTCGCTCGAGCGCAAGCGCAGTGCGCCGCCCGAGCGCAAACGCACCGCGCGGCCGGCCACCGGCGAGCCCGCGCACGCCGCCGGCGTCGGCGTCGACGTCGGCATCCTCACGATCCGCGACGACGAATTCATGGCCGTGCTCGATCGCTTCCCCGGAGTCGGCACCCGGACCGGCCGCCGCAAGTACCGGATGCGCCGGCTCGAGCTCGGCGACGGCCAGGCCTACAGCGTCGGGGTCGTGTCGTGCGGCGAGCAGGGCAACACCACCGCGCTCGACACCGCGCGCGACCTGCTCGACGATCTCGCCCCGCGGCTCCTGCTCGTGGTCGGCATCGCGGGCGGCGCGCCGCACGACGAGCACACGCTCGGCGATGTCGTGGTCTCGAACCGCATCATCGATCTCACCGTCGAGGCCGTGCTCAAGGATCACACGCGGACCTACGCGGTCAGCGGCGGCGCCCTGCACCGCATCGCGACCGACCTCGTCGCCGACCTGCCGGCGATGGTCCACGGCGGCGAGCTCGACGGCTGGAACCTCGACGCGTCGATCACGGTGGGTCGCCCGCCGGTCGATCTCTCCAGGCGCAACTTCTATGGCCCCAAGCACTGGAGGGACCAGGTCCACGACTCGCTGCACCGCCACTTCGTCGCGTCGCCGCGGTCGCCCCGGGTCACCGCCGGCGCGATCGCCTCGAGCGACCGCCTGGTCAAGGAGTCCGAGACCCTCGAGCTGTGGATGAAGCTCGCGCGCCAGATCCGCGCGGTCGAGATGGAGTCCGCGGGCGTCTACAAGGCGGCGCACGGGCGCGTCCCGTTCCTCGCGATCCGCGGGATCAGCGACATCGTCGGCTTCAAGCGCGCTCCGGGGTGGGAAGGCTACGCCTGCCACAGCGCGGCGGCGTTCACACGTGCGTTCCTGCGCGCACGGCCGCTGGCGCTGCTTGCACCGCCCCCGGCGCCGCCGCCGGTCAGCCGAACCAGTACGACAACTTGATCGCGAACGTGTGGATGCCGGGCCGGGTCACCACGTCGGGCGCCGCCGTGTGCAGCGGCTCGGATCCCACGGCGTCGCCGCCGCGCGACTGCTGCCACACCACGAACAGCGTGCTGCCCGGTGTGAGCTGCCAGCGCACCACCGCGGTCGAGCGCAGCGACGCCACCGTGAAGTCCGGCTCGTCGATCGAGAACATGCTGTCGCCGTCGACGATCGTGCGCATCTCGCCGGCGCGCGCGAAGGCCTCGTACCAGCGCACGCTCGATGCGCCCCCCGCCGCCAGCTCGCCGAGCCGATCATAGCGCCCGACCGAGACGAACGGCTGCGCGTACAGCGTGACGACCAGGTCGGGCGACAGCGACCACGTCGCGCGCAGCTCGAGCGCGGCTTCCTTGCGGTGCAAGTAGCCGAACAGGTAGCGCGCGCCGAACGTACGCTCGCCGCCGCCGACGTCGGTCAGCGTCGCGACGTACTGGCGATGGGTCTCGGTCCACGTCAGCTGCGGTGTGATATCGAGCCGCAGCGCCGGCACCACGCGCCAGCTCGCGGCCATCGACGCCGCGATGCCCTGCTGCAGGGTCGAGCTCAGCTGGCCGGTGAGCGTGGCCTGGAGCTGGCGCGCGCGGCCGCGCGGTGTGCTCGCGGTGAGCTTGACCGACTCCGCCCAGCCGGTCCGCATGATCGGGCCGCCGCGCGTGAGATCGTCGGAGCCGCCCGGCGTCGTGACATCGAACGCGATCGATGCCGCGCTGAACGCCGTCGACGTGATGTCGCCGCTCGCGCGCAGGTCGACCGGCTTGCGCATGCCGCCGAAGTTCCAGCCCGCCGTGGCGCCCGCGCCGACGCTCCACGACAGCACGCGCCCGGCGGGCGTGGTCACCGCGCGCTTGACGTCGGCTGCCACGTCGATGTCGTCGGCCGATTGCAGCACGCCCATGTCGTTGAGGTCGAAGCCGGGGGACTCGAGGTTGAGCGACGCGCTGCCCTGCCACGTACCCGCGCGCTTGCTGCCGATCGCACCGGCGTGCCAGCCCGCGAGCCGGCGCGCCGCGGTGTCGACGTGAAAGCTCGTCGCGTCGGGCCGCTGGAAGAAGTGCGTCGAGCTGGTCTCGACGGCGGTGATCGCGCCGGGCGTGCCCGATACCGAGCTGAGCCCGGTGTAGAGCACGGCGTCGTAGGTCCCATCGTCGGTGCGCAGCCGTGCATCACCGCCGAGCACGACCGCGCTCCTGGGCAACAGCTGCGCGAGCGACGAGCTCGTCAGCTCGCGCTCGAGCACCGTCGCGGTCGCACCGATCAGCGAGGCGCCGGTCTGATGCTCGAGCCGCAGCGCGCCCCAGCCGGTGCTCGGCGCGATCGGCAGCCGCGCGATCTTGCCGTCGACCAGCGCGTCGGCCGACGACGAGTCGGTCAGCGCGGCGAGCGCGGCGATCTGCGTGCGCTCGGCGATGAACCCGCCGGCCGTGACCGCGCCCAGGATCCCGACCTGGGTCGGCAGCGCGATCTCATCGGCGTCGAGCAGCGTGCGCGGCAGCCCGCCGATCCGCCGGCTGTAGAAGTAGGCGCCGCCGGCGTTGGCGAACAGCGGCGCGTTCTCGATGAAGAACGGCCGCTTCTCGGGCAGCTGGATCTCGTACGCGGTGAGGTTCACGACCGCGGGGTCGACGTCGACCTGGCCGAAGTCGGGATTGATCGTCGCCGCGACGGTGAGCCCGGGGAGCGGGCGCAGCTTGGCGTCGACGCCGACCGTGACGTCGGTCTCGCGCCGGTGCGCCAGCGCGCCGCTGGGCGATTCGTCGAGCGTGAGCCGGCTGGTCGCGTACGGCAGGACCTCGAGCCCGAGCTTGGGCTGGATCACTGGAATGCCGACCAGCTCGCCGAACCAGCTCGCCCAGGCCGTCCGGTCGGGAGGTACGGCGCGCCAGAACACATCCTCGTTGCGATGGGGCACGTACCAGTTGAAGTTGATGCCCCACGTGGTCTGCGGCGTCGCGGGAAGCCGGAGCTGTGACAGCGGCATGGCGAGCTCCGCCGTCCAACCGTCCGGGAGGATCTGCGTGGCCGCGCGCCACACCGGGTTCCAGGTCTGGTCGCGCGCGCCCTCGGTGTCGTCGGTGTGGATCCAGTCGGCGCGCACGCCGGCCGCGGTGACCGCGAAGCTGTACGCGACCCGCCGGCTGTGCGACGGATCGATCGAGACGATGAAGCGCTCGGCCTGCCCCGTGTCGTCGCGCTGGGTCAGCGCATCGTCGATGTCGTCGGGCCCCGCCGCCCACATCCGCGCGGCGATGTAGATCGAATCTCCGTCGGTGGCGACCGCGACGGTCATGCGCCGGGTCGGCGGCGCGCCGTACGCCGGCATCTTCTGCTCGAAATCGTCGACGAAGCACGAGGTCGCCCACGTGGCGTCGTCGAGCTTGCCGTCGATCCGGATCGACCCTCGCGCGATCGGGATGACCTTCCCGCCGTGTGGACAATCGGCGCGCGCGGCGCTCGCGGCAAACAACAAGCACGCGGGCAACCAGCGCATGTGCCCGCGAATGTACAGAGCGGCTCGTGCTGCGACCAAGGCGATCGCGCAGGAGAATCCCGCAGCTCGCTGCACATGTAACCGTTCGCGTTCCGGCGCTGTACAACGAGCAAAGGAGAATCCATGCGCCACGTTATGCCTGCCCTGGTCTTTGCCTTCGCCGGAATCGTCGGGGCGAGCCGGGGTGCGTACGCAACGCCCTTCGAGCCCGGTACGATCCCTGATCAGGTCGAGGCGGTCGGTCACCTCGACGCCGATGCGCTGCGCAAGACCCAGCTGTTCAACGCGCTGGGCGGCCAGTCCGCGCTCGAGGACCACCTCGATGACGCGCCGGCCGACATCCGTCCGATCGCCCGCATCGTTGCCCGCTCGCTGCGCGGCATCTCGTTCTGGAAGGACGGCGAGCGCGGGGCGGTTTACCTCGAGACCCGCGACGGCCCCGGGCTCAGCCGGGCGATCGCGCAGCTGCCGATCAAGCCGGGCCGCTCGTGCGACGGCGTCGCGACCTTCATCGTGCGCGACGACGCGACCACCGGCGCCGTGAAGCACGGCAAGATCCATGGCCACCACGGGCACCTCGCGGTGTACGGTGACACGCTGGTGCTCGCCGAGACCTCCGAGAGCCTCGAGCGCTCGATCCACGCGCTCGGCGGCAAGGCCCCGACCCTCTCGGGCTCGAGCAAGCTGCCGCTGTCGGCGCGCCAGGGCGTGTTCGTGTTCGTCACGATCGGCGACGACCTGCTGGGCCAGATCCAGAAGACCGCGCAGGCCAAGCTCCTGCAGCTCTCGCTGCGCTCGCTCGCGGTCGATGTCGCCGAGAGCTCGGGCATGGTGACCGCCAATGCCCGCGCCGAGATGCGCACGGCCGATGCGGTGCAGAAGGCCAAGGGCATCCTCGACGGCCTGCGCGCGATGGCGTCGCTGTCCGACGACCCCGAGGCGCGCGCGTTGATCGACGCGGTCACCGTGACCGCGCGCGGGCTGGCCCTCGAGATCTCCGCCACCCTCCCCGCGGCCGACGTCGTCAAGGCGATCCAGCACCACCACTGATCGTGGACCGGTTGACCGAGCCCAAACCCCCGACCGCCGCGGACTCCGCCGAGGAGCTCGCGGCGCGCGCGCGCGATGGCAGCCGGATCTCGTTCGACGAGCTCGTGGTGCGCTATCGCCCGCAGCTGGTCGCGTTCCTCGCGCGCCGGCTGGGCGACCCGGCCGACGCCGAGGACGTCGCGCAGGAGACGTTCCTGCGCGCCTACGATCACATCGACCGCTACGACCCGACGCGGCCGTTCGCGACCTGGCTGTTCGCGATCGGCAAGAATGTCGCCGCGAACCACGCCACGGCGCGCACGCGGCGCGATGCGCGCGAGAAGGACGGCGGCGCCGCGGCGAGCGCGTCGGCGAGCGCGTCGGCGGGCGCGAGCATCGACGACGCCGCTGGCGGCCTCTGGCAGCGCGCCGCGAACGTCCTGCGCCCGGGACCCTACCGGGTGCTGTGGCTGCGCTACGCGCAGGGCATGACCGTCGGTGAGATCGCGCGCCAGCTCGGTCGATCCTCGGTCGCGATCAAGGTAATGCTATTCCGGGCCCGGCGCCGATTGCTTCAGGAGGTACGCTGATGCGTTGCTGGTACACACGCTGGCAGTTGTCCAATGCGCTCGACGGCGGCGACCTCGCGGCGCGCATGGCGCGCGGGCACGCCGCCGGCTGCGCATCGTGCCAGGCGTTCGGCCGCTCGCTGGGCGCGCTGCACGCTGACCTGACGCGTACGGCGCGCACCGCCACGCGCCCGGTCACGCTGGTCCGCGGCGATCGGCGGCCGATGGTGATCGCGGGCTCGCTCGCGGTGGGCGCAGCAGCCGTGCTCGTGCTCGCTGTTTCGGCGGCCAGACGGCCAGCCGCGCCGCCGGACGTGTCGCCCGTGGCGATCACGGAGACCCTTGGCGAGTCGCTCGGCCGGTCGCTCGGCGAGCCGCTGGGCCGCATGCGCGGCGTCGCCGATCGCTTCTCCGAGGCGCTCGCGAGGACGCCGCTCGACACCGAGCTCGACGCGCTGATCAAGGATGGCCGCCGCGGCTTCGACGCGCTGATCGACACCACCGGTCTGC
>DATIPJ010000495.1:0-16168 GCA_035472155.1 Kofleriaceae bacterium | reverse complement strand
GCGGATTGACGAAGAGCATTTCGCCCACCTGCACCATGCCCAGATGCCATTCCACGATCCAGCCGTTCATCAGGCCCGCGAACGTATGCATGTTGAAGAGCGGCCAGCCGCCGCCGTTGGCGATGGGCAGATTATAGATCTGCGCCAGATGCCCGGCCTTGCGCGCTTCCGTGTAGCCGCCACAAAAACAGACGTTGGGCTGAAGGATATCGACGGCCTGATTGTCGACCAGTTCGCGCAGACGCCAGCGGTGCCCTTCCATCTGCCCCGCGGCGATCGGGATTTTCGTATGCGCGCGCAAATCGGCAAGAGCGCGCGCATCATTCTGTTGCAGCGGCTCTTCAAACCAGGTGATGTTACAGTCTTCAATCGCGCGGCACAGCATTTTGGCTTCGACCGGGTTAAAAAGATAATTGGCGTCGATCATGATGTCGATGTCCGGGCCCACCGCATCGCGAACGGCCCGCACGCGGACGGCGTCTTCGCGCCAGCCTTTTTTATCCACGGCTACCACCAATTTGTCCTGGGGCTGTCGACGATGTGGCAGTACGTGTTCCAGGGACTCCTGATCCTGGTCGCGGCCATCGCGTACTCGATCGCGCGAAAAACGCTGTTAACCAATACTGAACAAGGATAGGCTCGCAAACATGACCACAGCGACGTGGGGCACGAGCGCCGTCGACTGGGAGCAGCGGATCCCGATGGAGCGGCTCCGCACGGAGCGGCTCGCCCGCCTGCAGGCGCAGCTCGCGACCTCGGAGTGCGGCGCGATCCTCGCGTTCGACTTCGCCAACATCCGCTACATGACGGCCACCCACATCGGCACGTGGGCGATCGACAAGCTGATCCGGTTCGCGCTGCTCACGCGCAACTCCGATCCGATTCTCTGGGACTTCGGCTCGGCCGCGCGGCACCACGCGCTCCATGACCCCTGGCTGAGCACGACCACGGCGGAGATGGACGCCGATCCGCATGCTCCGCACCACGGCGCCGTGCGGCCGCGGCTCGAGCCCGGCTCGCGCGCGGGGATCTCGACGCTGCGCGGCGCATTCAACCCGGCCGCAGGCATCGCCGACGATGTCGCGCGCAAGATCAAACGCGAGCTCGAGAAGTTCCGCGTCGCCGGCGAGCCGCTCGGGGTCGACGTGATCGAGCTGCCGATCCTGTTCGCGCTGCAGCGCGCCGGCATCCGCGTGGTCGACGGGCAGCAGATCTTCCTCGAGGCACGCGCCATCAAGACCCGGGACGAGATCGCGCTCCTGACCCAGGCCGCGTCGATGGTCGACGCGGCCTATGGAAAGCTCTACGAGTTCCTGCGCCCGGGCGTGCGCGAGAACGAGACGGTGGGGCTCGTGGCCAAGACGCTCTACGACCTCGGCTCGGAGTACGTCGAGGGCGTCAACGCGATCTCGGGCGAGCGTTGCTCGCCGCATCCGCACGTCTACTCGGACCGGATCATTCGCCCCGGCGACCCGGCATTCTTCGACATCCTGCACAGCTGGAACGGGTACCGCACCTGCTACTACCGCACGTTCGCCGTCGGCTCGGCCAGCTCGGCCCAGAACGATGCGTACAAGCGCGCCCGCGAGTACATGGATCGCGCGATCGCGCTGGTGCGGCCCGGCGCGACGACGGCCGATATCGTCAAGGTCTGGCCCCGGGCCCAGGAGTTCGGATTTCCCGACGAGGAAGCCGCGTTCGCCTTGCAGTACGGGCACGGCGTGGGCCTCTCGATCTGGGAGAAGCCGATCTTCTCGCGCCTGGTCTCGATCGACCACCCCGAGGAGATCCGGGAAGGCATGTTCTTCGCGCTCGAGACGTACTGGCCCTCGGCCGATGGGATCGGCGCCGCGCGCATCGAGGAGGAGCTCGTGGTCACCGCCACCGGCTGCGAGGTCGTCACCCGGTTCCCGGCCGAGGAGCTGCTGGTCGCCGGCCAGCGGCTGTTCACCGTGCGCGGACCGCTGCCCGACATCCGCAGCGCGCAGTCCCACCTCAACACGCCAGAAGGTCGAGGAGAAGGCCCGGGAGAAGGCCCGGGAGAAGGCCCGGGCGATGGCCGAGGAGACGGCCGGGGCGAGCCATGAAGGCCGCGGTCTATCACGGCGCGCGCGACGTGCGCATCGAGGAGCGCCCCGCGCCGCGCCGCCGCGACGGAGACGTGCTGCTTCGCGTGCTGCGCAGCGGCATCTGCGGAACCGACGCCACCGAGTGGTGCTCGGGACCGCACCTGTTCGCCGTCGATCGTCCGCACCCGGTGAGCGGCCACGCGGGGCCGTTGATCCTCGGCCACGAGTTCGTCGGCGAGGTCGTCGAGGTCGGCTCCGGCAGCGCGTTCGCGGTCGGCGACCGTGTCGCCGCGGGGGCCGGCGTGTGGTGCGGCGAGTGCCCGCGTTGCGTCGAGGGCCGCACCAACCTGTGCTGGAAGTACACGACGCTCGGGCTCAACGTCGACGGCGGCATGGCCGAGCTGGTGGCCGCGCCCGAGAAGATGCTGGCGGCGCTGCCCGACGGTGTATCGCTCGACGCTGCCGGGCTCGCCCAGCCGCTCGCGGTCGGCCTGCATGCCGCGCGCCGCGCCGGCGTCGCCGACGGCGATCGCGTCGTCCTCATCGGTGCGGGTGCGATCGGCACGTTCGTGCTCGCCGGCGTGCGCTCGCTGGCGGCCGCCGAGGTCACGGTCGTCGACTTTCCCGGACCGCGCCTGGATCGCGCGCTGCGGATGGGCGCGACCCGCGTGGTCCCGGCGGGCGAGGGCGTCGTGGCCGACGTCCTGGCGGCGGTCGGGCCGCGCGGCGCCGACGTCGTCATCGAGGCGAGCGGTGCGCCCGGTCAGCTCGCCACGGCGATTCGCATGGTGCGCTCGGGCGGGACGATCTTGCTGGTCGGCCTCCCGGCTCGCCCGGCCGAGCTCGACGTGCACGCGCTCGTGCTCCGCGAGATCGCGATCCGCACGTCGTGCGCCCACGTGTTCGCGCAGGACCTCGCGCCCGCGCTGCAGCTGCTCGCGACCACCGCGCTCGGGCGCGAGCTGGTCGATTCCGTGCATCCGCTCGACGATATCGCCGAGCAGCTTGCCCGCCTCGCGGCCGGCGAGCTTCACGGCAAGGTGCTGTTCGACCCCTCGCTCCCGACGAGGAGTCCGCCATGAAGGCAGCCGTGTTTCACGCGGCGCGCGACCTCCGCGTGCAGGACGTCCCGGCGCCGACCGGCCCCGGCCCTGGCGAGGTGCTCGTGCGTCCGATCTGGTGCGGGATCTGCGGCACCGACCTGCACGAGTACGCGATGGGGCCGATCGTGACGCCGTCGACGCCGCATCCGCTCAACGGCGCGGTCATCCCGCAGATCCTCGGTCACGAGCTATCGGCCGAGGTGATCGAGGTCGGCGCCGAGGTCACGCGCGTCAGGCCCGGCGACCGCGTCAGCGCGATGCCGCTGCTCGTCGACAACGACTGCTACTACTGCCGCCGCGGGCTCCACCACTTGTGCCAGAGGATGGCGTGCGTCGGCCTCAGCTACGCATGGGGCGGGCTCGCCGAGCTCGCCGTGCTGCCCGAGGCCATCCTGACCGTCCTGCCCGACGCCGTCAGCGGGCTGCAGGGCGCGCTCGTCGAGCCCGCCGCGGTTGCGGCCTACGGCGTCGACGCGGCGCACGTGCGGCCCGGTGACCGCGTGCTGATCACCGGCGCCGGCCCGATCGGCGCGCTGGCGGCGCTGTACGCGGCGGCGCAGGGCGCGCACGTCTTCGTGTCCGAGCCCAATCCCGGTCGCCGCGAGCTGGTCGCGAGCCTCGGCGTGGCGCACGTGCTCGACCCGACGGCGATCGACGTCGCCGCCACCCTCAAGGACCGCTGCGATGGCGTCGGCGTCGACGCAGCGATCGAGTGCTCGGGCAACGAGCGCGCGCTCCAGACCGCGCTCGCCTCGGTGCGCGCGGCCGGCCGCGTGGCGCAGACCGGGCTGCACACCCGCCCGGCGTCGATCGACGCGATGCTGCTCGCGCAGCGCGACCTCACGCTGGTCGGCACCTGGTGCTACCCGGTCACCGACTTCCCGCGCATCGTCGGGCTGATCGCGTCGGGCCGGTTCCCCGTCGAGAAGGTCGTGACGGCGAAGGTCGCGCTGGCGGACATCGTCGAGCACGGCTTCGAGGCGCTGCTGTCGCCGACCGGCTCGCAGGTCAAGATCCTCGTCAACGCGCGCGGCACGGCCGCGCCCTCGGAAAGGACATCGCGATGAAAGCACTGCAGTTCACGCAGCAGGGCCGGCCGACCGTCGCGGAGCTGCCGGTCCCCGAGATCGCCGACGACGAGGTGCTCGTCGCGGCGCGCTCGGTCGGCGTCTGCCACTCCGACATCGATCTGCTCGAGGGCCGCTACATCATCCCGATCCGCTATCCGATCATCCCCGGTCACGAGTGGTCCGGCGAGATCGCGAAGGTCGGCGCGCGCGTCACCGAGCTGGCGCCGGGCGACCGCGTCGTGGGCGAGTGCGTCATCGGCGACGATCACTTCGGCTTCTCGATCAGCGGCGCCGCGGCCGATTTCTTCGTCGCGCGGCCGGCCTGGCTGCACCGCTTGCCGGACCCGCTGTCGTTCACGATGGGCGCGCTCGTCGAGCCGTTCAGCTGCGCGTACTACGCGCTCGTGCGCGCCGGCAACGTCAACGCGAGCGACACCGTGGTCGTGCTCGGCGCCGGGCCGGTCGGCCTGGCCGTCGTCGCGGCCGCCGCGGCGATGGGCGCGGTCACGATCGCCGTGGAGCCCGATCCGCGCCGTCGCGCGATCGCGATCCGGCTGGGCGCCAGGCACGCCGTGTCCCCCGAGGACGCCGCGGTCCTGCTCGCCGACGTCACGCGCGGCCGCGGCGCCGACGTCGTGGTCGAGGTGTCGGGGCGCCCCGCGGTGATGGCGCGCGCCCTCGAGCTCGCGGCCTTCAAGGGCCGCGTGGCGTACGTCGGGATCAACGTCGGCGACGCGGCTCCCGCGAAGCTCGGGTTGATCCAGTCCAAGGAGCTCAAGATCACCGGATCGATCGGCTCACCGGGGGTGTGGCCCGACACGCTGCGCTTCCTCGCGAACAGCGGCATCGACATGACCCCGGTCGTCACCCAGCGCTTCGACGCGGAGCACGCGCTCGACGCGCTCGAAGCGGCGCACCATCCCGAGTCGACCGTCAAGGCGCACATCGAGCTGCGCGCGACACTGTAGCGATCTCACGGCACGATGCGCGCGGCGCGATACTGAGCGACCTTGGCGAGCAAGCTGGCGGGCGTCGAGCGGAAGCCCAGAAAGCCTGCCTCCCGGCTCTTCGTCATGTCGGTGAGCACCTCGATCGTACGGCCGAGATCGGCGTCGCTGTGCCACCAGGACGCCAGCCGGTCGAGATCCGGCTCGACGAGCGCGTGCCGGGCGGCGATCCGGCGCCAGGTCTCCTCCATGCCGGCCATCTGCTGCGTGAGCGGGCGCGGCTTGTCGACGAACCCCTCCCACGGGAGCCCGAAGCAGCGGGCGAGCTGTGGCCACAGCCAGCGCCAGCGGAACACGTCGCCGTTGGCCGTGTTGAAGGCCTGGTTGCGGCCCTGCGGGTGCGTCGCCGCCCAGATCATCTGTTCCGACAGCAGATCTGCGTCGGTGACATCGGTGAGCGCATTCCACTGCACGTCGGACCCCGGGAAGATCAGCGGCCGCCCCAGCTCCTTGCAGATCGTCGCGTACACCGAGAGCGTCAGCACCATGTTCATCGCGTTGCCGACGGTGAACCCGAACACCGTGTGCGAGCGATGCACGCTCCAGCCAAAGCCCGCGTTCGCCGCCGCGGCGAACAGCTCGTCCTCCTGTGCGTAGTAGAAGTTCGGGTAGTCGAGTCGCGGTTCCGATTCGTGAAATGGGGTCTCGGCCATCACTGCCTTCCCGTAGGCCTCGAACGGACCCAGGTAATGCTTGAGCCCGGTCACCAGCGCCACGTGCTCGAGCGACCCCGCCGGCGCCAGCGCGGCGAGCAGGTTGCGGACGGTCGCGCTGTTGACCCGGATGTTCTCGTCCTCGGTGTCCCGCCGCATCCACGCCGTGATCGCAGTGAAGCTCGGCCGCACGTCGGCCACGGCCGCGGCGAGCGCGGCGGGATCGAGCAGATCGGCGCGGATCGTCGTGACCCCCGGCAGCTCGACGGAGCCGCTGCGCGACAGGCCGAACGTGGTCCAGCCTTCGCGGACGAGCATGGTGGCGAGCGACCGGCCGATGATGCCGGTGGCTCCGACGACAAGCGCTCGCTTTCCCGACGATGCCATGTGCTTCTCCTTCCGCCTCGAGCCTAGCCTGTTCTCTATAGGTTAACAGTAGCCCTCGGTGGGAAACGGCAGGCGGATGCGCGACACTTCGCTCGTGATCGACAACCTCGGATCGCGCCTGAAGGACCTCAGGCTCAAGGCTGGATTGACCCTGCGCGAGACGGCGCGCAAGATCGGCGTGTCTCCCTCGTTCGTGTCGCAGATCGAGAACGGCAAGTCACAGCCCTCGGTCGCCACGCTGTACACCTTCGCGCGGCTGCTCGACGTCTCGATCGATGAGCTGTTTGATCCGCGCAGTGAACGAGCGCGTCCTGCCTGGGCGGCGCGCGCCAAGCCCAACGGCAACAAGCGCCACGGTAGCAACGGCCACCGGGACCCGAGCCAGGCATGGCATCCCTCGGAGTACGCCAACCGGGTCTCGGTCGTACATCCCTCCCATCGCTCGATCCTCACCATGGCCGAGGGCGTGACCTGGGAGCGCCTCGCCGCGACCCCGGAGCACGCCGTCAATTTCATGAAGATCACTTACGCCCCGGGCGCCACATCGACCGGCGGCGGCAACCTCGTCAGCCACGAAGGCTACGAGTACGGCTACGTGCTCAAGGGAACCCTCGAGATCGTCGTCGGAGCCGAGACCTTCACCCTCAACGAGGGAGAATCGATGGGCTTCGACTCGAGGATCCCGCACCGCCTGCGCAATGTCGGCAAGGGCGCCTTCGAGGGCATCTGGTTCGTCCACGGCCGCGAGCCTTGACCGCGATCCATTTGTCGCGAATCCGATAGGGCAGGCAAACTTCCGCCGCGCGGCCGCGGCGTTGCGCTGGCCTACAGCATGCAAATCCGCGATGTCATGCGCGTTCACTGCCTGTCGCTCGCCCTGGCCCTGTCGATCGGAGTCGGAACCGGAAGCGCGAGCGCCGACGAGCCGGGTTCGAGCCCCGACGTCAGCGCGGTCTCGAGCCGGCGTTCGCTGGCGATCAGCACCAACCTGCCGCTGATGTGGAAGGACGCCGCGTCGATCGCAGGGTCGGTGTATGTCGGCGTCTCCAGGCGACACGCGATCCGCGCCAACGTCGCCTCGTACAAGAACAGCGTCAGCGGCGCCGCGGGCGATGCGATCGTCGGCCTGCTCGGCGGTGAAGGCGAGGCATCCTTCACCGGGCGCACGACCGACGTCGGGCTCAGCTGGATCTTCTACCCGGACCGCGTGTGGAGCGGATGGACGCTCGAGCTCGGCGCCCTGCGGCGCGCGCGCGACATCGCGGTGAACGACGACAACCGGACTCCCCAGCGCGTCGCGACCGACACCACCACGTACGCGGTTCGCGCGATGGTCGGCTGGACCTGGCTGATCCAGCAGCGCGTGTTCATCGCCGCAGGCGCGGGCCTCTCGGTCGGCCGCGAGACCGGCACCGAGACCACCTCGTCGGACTTCGATCGCATGACGACCCGCACGAGCGTCGCGCGCCGCGACGTCACCGCCGAGGGTTACCTCCGCTTCGGCGTCGCGTTCGACATCGGCCACTAGGCAGCGGGGAGCTCGACCGTGACGCCGCCGCGCGGGCCGACGGTCGTGTTGCGGACGGTCGCGCGGATCGTGGGGTCGCCGAGGAGGTGCAGGGGTGGGGCCTGCAGGAGGGCGCCGAGGACGAGCTTGAGCTCGAGCATGGCGAGGGCGGCCCCGACGCAGCGGCGCGCGCCGCCGCCGAACGGGAGGAACTGCGAGGGTGGGTAGCTGCGACCGAGGAAGCGCTCGGGGTCGAAGCGCTCGGGGTCGGGGTAGAGGTCGGGCCGGCGGTGGATGCCGATGATCGAGATGGCGAGGCTGGCGCCGGCGGGGAGGTGGTAGCTGCCGACGGAGAATGGGCGCCGGAGGTCGCGCGCGATGTAGGGCGCGATCGGGCACAGGCGCAGGGTCTCGAGGCAGACGGCCTCGAGGTAGGGCCTCGTGGCGAGGGTGGCGGCGTCGGTGATGTTGGCGACCTCGGCGCGCAGCCGCTCGCAGATGGCCGGGTCGCGGTGCACGAGCTGGACGGCCCAGGCGAGGGTCGACGCCGTGGTGTCGTGGCCGGCCATGAAGAAGGTCATCAGCTGCTCCCAGACCTCGCGGTCGGCGGGCGGCGCGCCGGCGGCGTCGCGCGCGGACAGGAGGATGCCGAGGAGGTCGGGGCCTGGAGGGGCGTCGCGCCGCGCGGCGATCAGCTCGGAGACGGTGGCCTGGCTGCGCTCGCAGGCGCGCTGGAAGCGGGCCCATGATGACAGGCCGCCGACGCGGCGGCGCAGGGCGGGGACGAGCATGAAGCTCGGCTTGAGGGCGTGGGCCACGCCGAACAGGCGCTCGGTGAGCGCGCGGGCGGCGGCGTCTTCGGTGGCGCCGAACACGATGCGGACGATCACGTCGCTCGTGATCATGCGCATCGTCTCGTGGATGTCGAAGGAGCGGCCGCGCGGCAGCTCGCCGATGCGGAACCGGGCGACGTCGACGATGGTCTCGCCGAGCCGCTCGATCGCGGCGCGATGGAACGGCGGCGCGAGCAGCTTGCGGGCGGCGCGGTGGCGCTCGCCGTCGACGAGCATCACCGAGCTCGGCCCCATGACCGGCCCCAGGAGCGCGGCGCCGGTCGCGGCGAAGCTGGCCGGGTCGGCGGCGAACACGTTTTCGACGACGGCCGGGTCCGCGGTCACGACTTGTTGCCCGAACACCGTCGGCGCGGTGAATGGGTCGCCGTAGGTCGCGAGGCAGCGCAGCGACCAGCCGAACGGATCGCGCGCGTAGCGCAGCGCGTGCAGCAGCGTGCTGCGTGGTCCGGGCGGCAGAGGCGGCACGTGGAGAGTCTCGCCGGTTCGGATGCACGCGGCGGTGGAATCGATGCAGCCGCCGGCTGGATAGCCTGCCTCTCCGGGAACGACGTGCGCCGTCTGCAGCAGCAGTCGCCCGACGGCACGCTGACCGTGGACCTGTCGAGCCACCTCGAGGGCTCGATCGACGTCCACCTGTGATCAGGGGGCGAGGCCCTGGATGAGGTAGCGCGCGACGCCAACGGTGGAGACCGTGTGGCCCGGTGCGCCGGCCTCGGCGATCAGGCCAGCGACCCAGATGGCATCGTGGCTGACGGCGAGATCGGAGAGGCCGATCGCGTGGACGCCGCCGCCCAGCGCGGTGAACACGCCGTTCCGATAGACGAGCGCGCCGCGGCCCGCCGACTTGTCGAGCTGGGCGGAGCCGACGGCGAGGACGGCACCGTGGATGATCTGGATCCGGTTGAAGTTGAACTCCGGGACCGGGGTGATGCCGGCGGTGGAGCCGGCGAGGTCCTTCCAGGTCGTGCCGTCGAACGCGCCGAGCAGGAGCGTGCCGTTGCCCTCGTCGAGGGTGCTGGCGTACGCGGTCGTGGCGTCGTGGGCGATCGCGGTCGGGGTGCCGGGGAGGCCGGCGCCCAGCGCGTGCCACGCGGTGCCGTCCCAGCGCGCGATGCGCGCCGCCTTCACGGTGCCGACGGCGCTGAACGATCCGCCGACGAGGATGTCGGTCGCGCTCGCGACGTCGAGCTGGCTGACCGCGGCGTCGAACTTGTCCTCGATGGTGGTCACGGTGGTGCCGTCGAGCCGGCCGAGGAAGCCGGTCGCGTCGCCGCCTGCGATCCACAGCTTGCCGGACGGATCGTAGGCGAGCGCGAGGATCGACGGGAGGTCGCCGCCGACCTGCTCGAGGTGATCGCCGCTGACGCGGTAGAGGTGACTGACGGCGTCGGCGTTGGGCGGGAACTCGAGGCAGCCGAGCGCGACCTCGCCCGTCGGTGACACGGCGAACCCGAAGCACAGCGCGTCGTTCGCGAGCGCATCGTTGATCGGCACCCAGGCGTTGCCCGTGAAATGGGCGACGTGCGCGTGGACCGGCGCGCCGGAGACGTGGGTCAGCGACGTCATGCTCGCGCCCCACACGTCGCAGGTCGATGCGCTGATCGCGATCCGATCGAGGTTGCTGGTGATGCCGAGGCCGGCGGTGCCCTGCGCGTGCCAGGCGGCGCCGTCGAAGGCGATCACCGAGTGCGAGGCGGTGCCCGCGACGCCGGAGAATGCGCCGCCGAGGAAGAGGTCGTCGCCGTCGGAGAACCAGCGCTGGTACGAGACGCGCCACACCGAGTCCGGGCCTTCGTCGCCGCAGCTGCGCTCCTCGAACCACGGCGAGAGCACGGCCTTGCTGCCGTCGTCGAGCGCGTGCCAGGCGCCGTCGTAGCGCGCGACCTGGGTCGACGTGATCGCGGCGGGGTCCTCGGACGCGCCGCCCACCGACGAGAAGCAGCCGGTGACGTACAGCGAGCCGTCGTGGAGGTCGAGATCGGTGACCACGCCCGGGATTCCCCCGTTGCCGACGCCGCCCGACGCTGGGACCCAGGTCTTGCCGGTCCATTGCGCGAAGCCGCCGGCCGCGTCGCCGGCGAACTGGCCGAGCGAGCCGCCCGCGTACAGCGTGCCCTTGGCATCGCGCGCGAGGGCGTAGATCGCGGCGGCGCTCGGGAAGCTGAGCGCCTGCCACGCGGTGCCGGTCCACGCGGCGACGCCGGTGGCGGCGATGCCGCCGATCGCTGTGAAGTCGCCGCCGACGAGGAGCTGGCCGCCGTCCTCGACGAGCGTGAACGCGAACGTATCCGGCGCGCCACCCGGGGGCGCCGCCCACGCCGTGCCGTTCCACACGGCGAGGCCCTGGATGGCCTGCGTCCCCTCGTGGAGCTGGGCCCAGCCGGCGGCCCAGAGCTGCCCGCCGAACCAGTGCAGTCGACGAATGAGGCCGTCGAAGTTGCCGATCACGCGCAGCCCGTGGCCGTCGTCGAGCCAGATCTGCCCGGCGCGGTCGCCGAAATCATCGTAGGTGGCGAGCGCGAGCTTGCCGTCGGGCGCGATCGCGATCGCCGAGAAGCCGGCGGGCGGCAGCGGCAGCTCCCAGGTCGTGCGCGCCGGCGCCCACACCCCGTTGCGCAGGCGCATGAGCGGCTCCACCGCGGCCGAGCCGAAGTATCCGAACTTGCCCGCGGCGACGATCGAGCCGTCGACGTCGCGCGCGAAGTCGTAGACGGTCGGCGCGAGCCCGTCGGGGCCGGTGAAGCCCGCGATCGTGAACCGCGGGTCCCAGCTGCCAGACAGCGACGCGGCGTCGAGCTCGACGCTACACACGTTGCCGCCGCCGTCGGAGCCGCCATCGGAGCCGCCGGGGTCGCCGGGTGTGCCGCTGTCGGGCGGCGCCTTGTGTCCGTCTCCACACGCAGCGACGAGCACGCCGATCATGATGCAAGACCGATACAGCATCTGCATGAGCGCAGCTTATGCGATGCCCTCTCCGACGGGAACGACCGATCGCGCGCGCGCCGGCGTCGCAGTGCGTCGACGACAGCGCTGAATGCCAGTCGCTGCGCTTCGCGCGGCTGAATCCTCATCGCGGCCGGAGATAGGCAATCAGAGGCGAGCGGCGTGGCGACGGACAACTGCGAGAATGTCGTCCCCGAACCGGGCGATCTTCGACGGGCCCAGGCCGGCAATGCGCGCGAGGTCCTCGCGTGAGGTCGGTCGCTGCAGATCGATCGCGGTGATCACGCTGCGCTGGAAGACCATGTACGTCTTCCACTTGAGCTGGCGCGCCATGCGCCGGCGGTAGCGGTCGAGCTCGAAGGTGATGCTCGCCGTGCGCGGCGGGCGCTCGCGGCGGGTCGTGCGGTCCGCGCGCGTGCGGTCGGCCGCGCGCGCGGGGGCGGCCCCGGGGAGGGCGACGGTCGGGTACTTGCGGCCGCGGCGTGCGAGGCGGCGCTGGCTGATCAGCTGGTCGATCGTGGCGACGATCGAGGCCTCGCTGACGTGGGCGAGCGCGCCGAACTGCGGCAAGTGGACGAGGCCCTGGGCGGCCATGGCCTTGGCCTGGCTGCCGCGGAGCGCGCGGGCCAGGTTGACCTTGCCGACGCCGCGGCGCAGGCCGCCAACGGCGTCGAGGATGAGCTGCTGATCGGCGGCCGCGAGCACCGGGGCTGGCGCGGGCGCCACGGACGCCGCGGACGCCGCGGATCGGGCGCCCGACGGGGCGAGGCAGACGTCGCAGATGCCGCACGCAGCGGGCTCCTCGCCGCCGGTGAAGTGCGCGCACAGGATCTGCTGGCGACAGCGCGCGGCATTCGCGTAGCGCTCGAGCGCGGCGAGGGCGTCCTCGACGCGGTGCGAGGAGGCGCCGCCGCCGCCGGAGATGCGGCGCTGGGTCATCAGATCGGCGGCGCCGAACAGCATGACGCAGCGGCCCGGGTTGCCATCGCGGCTCGCGCGGCCGGCCTCCTGGTAGTACGCCTCGACGCTGCCCGGCGCCTGGAAGTGGACGATGGCGCGCACGTCGGGGTAGTCGATCCCCATGCCGAACGCGCTGGTGGCGACCAGGATCCGCGCGCGGCCGAGCTCGAAGGCGCGCTGCGCGCGATCGCGGGCGAGCCCGGTGCGCCCGGCGTGGTAGTGCGCGGCGGCGAAGCCGGCGGACTTGAGGTCGGCAGCGACGGTCTCGGTCTTCTTGCGCGTGCTGCAATAGACGATGCCGCGGCCCGCGCCCGTGCGCCCGCGCAGGCCGGCGCCGTCGAGGACCGCGATGGTCGCGGCCAGTCGATCGGCGTCGCCTCGGTGGTGCTGGACCTCGAACGCCAGGTTGGGCCGGCGAAAGTCGCCGCGCACGATCACCGGGTCGCGCAGCGCGAGGCCCCGGGCGATCTCGTGCAGCACGCGCGGGGTCGCGGTGGCGGTGAGCGCGATCATCGGCGCGCCGACCACGTCGCGCAGCTCGTGGAGCCGCATGTACTCGGGCCGGAAGTCGTGGCCCCACTGGCTCACGCAGTGCGCCTCGTCGATCGCGAGCAGCGCGATCGGCGTGCGCGCGAGCAGGCGCTTGAAGCCATCGAGCACGGCGCGCTCGGGCGAGACGTACAGCACGGCGAGCGTGCCGCCGGCGAAGGCGCGGATCGCCTCGCTGCGCGCGTCGTCATCGAGCTGGCTGTGCACGGCCGCGGCCGCCACGCCGCGCGCACACAGGCCGCCGACCTGGTCGTTCATGAGCGCGATCAGCGGCGACACCACGACGGTGGCGCCCCGGCCGCCGCGGGCGAGCGCGACCGCCGGGACCTGGTAGCACGACGACTTGCCTGCGCCGGTCGGCAGCAGCACCACCACATCGCGGCCGCCGAGCACGCCCTCGATCGCCTCGCGCTGCCCCGGGCGCAGCTCGGCATGGCCAAACACATCGCGCAGGACGTCGCGCGAGACATCGCTCATGCGCGATCCATATCATCCGGGTCTGTCGACGAGCCTGGGCGGTCAGCGCTCGCTGTCGAGCGTGGCCATCGCCGGCGCGGGGTAGCGCGTGCCCGCCACGTCGGCGGCGGGGACCGCAGCCTCGAGCGCGGCGACGTCGGCCGGCGACAGCGCCACGTCGAGCGCCGCGAGCACATCGGCGAGCAGCTGCGGCGTGCGCGCCCCGAGCGTCGGCACGATGGTCGCGCGCTGCGCGGCGGCCTTGGCCCGGACCCACGCGATCGCGAGCTGGGCCGGCGTGACGCCCTTGGCCTCGGCCATGCGCGCGAGCGCGTCGACGAGGGCCTGGTTCTTGTCGCCGTTGGCGCCCACGAAGCGCGGCATGTGCGCGCGCGAATCGGTTCCGCCCGTCGGCTTGCGCCCGGTCAAGAGGCCGCGCGAGAGCACGCCGTAGGCCGTCATCGCGATGCCGAGCTCCGCCAGCGCGGGGACGATCGCCGCCTCGGGCCCGCGGCTGATGAGCGAGTACTCGAGCTGGACATCGCAGATCGGGTGGACCTTGGCCGCGCGCCGGATCGTCTCGACGCCGACCTCCGAGAGCCCGATGTAGCGCACGTAGCCCGCCTTCACGAGATCGGCGATCGCCCCGACGGTGTCCTCGATCGGGACCTGCGGATCGAGCCGCGCGGGCCGGTAGATGTCGATGTGGTCGACGCCGAGGCGCGTCAGGCTGTGCGCGAGGGCGTTCTTGGTCGCGGCCGGCCGCGCGTCGTAGCCCAGGAACGCGCCGTCGGGGCCGCGCTGCGCGCCGTACTTGACGCTCAGGATCGCCTGGTCGCGGCGACCGCGCAGCGCCTGGCCGACCAGCAGCTCGTTCTTGCCCAGACCGTAGAAATCGCCGGTGTCGAGGACGCTCACGCCGCGCTCGAGCGCCGCGTGGATCGTTGCGATGCCCTCGGCGTCGTCGCGCGCGCCGTACCAGCTGCCCGCGCCCATGCTCATGCAGCCGAGCGCCAGCGGGAACACCTCGGGGCCTGCGCTCCCGAGCTGGATCTTGCCTGGGTTCGTCATGCGCGCACCGTAGGCGCTCGCGCCGCGCGGCGCCAGTGCCTATGATGTGGCAAGGCGGTATGAGCGCGCGGATCGCCATCGTCGGCGGCGGCATCGGCGGAACCGCCGCGGCGCTGTTCCTCCATCGGGCCGGCCTCGACGTCACGGTCTACGAGCAGGCGGCAGAGCTCGCCGAGCTCGGCGCGGGAATCGTCGTGGCGCCGAACATGGTCCGCCTGTTGCGCCAGCTCGGTCTCGCCGACGACCTGGCCGCGTGCGCGGTTCGCCTCGAGGCTGCGTGGGAGTTCCGGCGCTGGAGCGATGGCCGCGTGCTGTTCACGCAGCCGATGGGCGACGACTGCGAGCGGCTCTACGGCGCGCACTGCTACGTCGCGCATCGCGCGGACCTTTTGGCGGTGCTGCAGCGCGCGCTGCCCCCGCAGCTGGTGCGGCTCGATCATCGCTGCGTCGGCGTCGAGCAGAGCGAGCGCGAGGCCACGCTGCGGCTCACCCGCCGGAGCGGCCGCGCCGCGGCGGCGACCGCCGAGATCGTCGTCGGGGCCGACGGCATCCACTCCGTCGTGCGGCAGGCGATCGCGGCCAATGTCGTCGCGCGGTTCGCGGGGCTGTGCGCGTTTCGCTGCCTCGTCCCGGCGGCCCTGGCGCCCGAGCTGGCGCGCCGCCCGGTGCAGACGCTGTGGCTCGGCCCCGGCCGGCACTTCGTGCACTACCCGATCTCGGGCGGCCGGCTCATCAACGTCGTCGCGTTCGTGCCGGCCGGCGACTGGCGGACCGAGTCGTGGACCGCCGACGGCGAGCTCGCCGATCTGCTCGCCGAGTTCGCGACCTGGGACGCGCGCGTCGGCCAGCTGATCGCCGCGGCCACGAGCACCAAGCGCTGGGCGGTCTACGACCGCGATCCGCTCGCGCAGTGGACCCAGGGCCGGATCACGCTGCTCGGCGACGCCGCCCACCCGATGCTGCCGTTCTTCGCGCAAGGTGCCGCACAGGCGCTCGAGGACGCCGCCGTGCTCGCCGCGTGTCTCGCGGACCGCGCCGATGCGCCCTGCGAGGCGCTCCAGCGCTACGAGCGCATCCGCCGCCCGCGGGCGACCCACGTGCAGCTCATGAGCCGCGGCCGCGAGCTCGAGAACCACCTCCCCGACGGGCCCGACCAGGAGGCCCGCGATGCCCGGCTCGTCGGCGGCCAGCCGCTGCGCCACAACGCATGGCTCTACGGCCACGACGTCGACGCCGACCTGGCGGCCGACCGCTGATCGCAGCGCGGGCGATCACGGATGGACGCGGGCGATCAGCGCGGCGATCTCGTCGGGTGACAGCGCGGGATCGCCGGTCACGGTCACCGCGCCACCGACGGTCTGCAGCGTGGCCAGCGCGGCGAGCGAGGTCAGCTTCGCGTTGCTGGTCAGGGTCAGCTTGCCGGTGATCGCGGTGAGCCGCTCGAGCCCGGCGAGCGAGGTGAGCATGGCATTGCCGTCGATCACCAGATCTGCGCCCGATCGACTGCCGATCGCCTGAAGACGACCGAGGCCGCGGAGG
>DATIPJ010000494.1:0-24806 GCA_035472155.1 Kofleriaceae bacterium | reverse complement strand
GAGCGTGGCGACCGCCTCGTTGTAGAGGTGGCCGTAGCCGACGTTGATCTCGTCGGCGAGGATCTGGGTCAGGATCACGACCTCGTGCTGCTCGGCGGAGCGGTAGCCCAGGTAGTAGTAGTTGAGGAACTCCTTGGGCGCCTTGTTCCACCACTTGTCCCAGGTCGTCAGGTAGTCGCGTGTCAGGGTCTGGAACACCAGACCGCCGTAGACGAAGTAGGCCGGGACCTGGTCGTAGCGCGAGCGCGGGACGAGCGGCGCCCACGGCTTGAGCTCGAGGCGGACGCGCCGCGCGGCGCCGTTGCGCTTGATGTCGAGCTGGATGACGTCGCCGATGTAGCGATGGCCGAGCACGACATCGTAGCGAGTGCGGGTGTGGCCCATGTGCTGGACGGTGCCGTTGTTGGCGATCGCGAGGCCGTCGATCGCGGTGATCACGTCGCGCGGCTCGAGCACGCCGTCGGCGCTGCCGCTGTAGTCGACGTGGAGCACCGCGACGCCGCGCTCGTGATCGTCCAGGCCGAGCTGCTTGCGCAGCAGCGGGTTCTCGAGGTTCTGGGTCGTGATGCCGAGCGCGGGGATCTCGGAGCGCTTGCCGGCGGTGACGCCTTCGAGGAACGCGCGGATGATCGGCGGCGGTACCATCTCGCCGATGTTGTCGACGCCGGTCAGCTTCTGGAACGCGATGCCGACGACCTTGTTGTTGCCGAACACCGGGCCGCCGCTGTTGCCGGCGTTGATCGCGGCGTCGACGGTCACCGCGAGCAGGTGGCGCTGCGAGTGGCTATAGCGCTGGACCTCGATGCGCGAGACCACGCCCTCGGTGATCGAGATCTCCTCGCCGCCGACCGGGTATCCGACCACCGCGACCTTGTCGCGCAGCTGCGGCATTGGCCCGAGCTCCGCCGGCTCGATGTCGGCCAGGAAGTCCGGCGGGTCGACGACCTCGAGCAGCGCGAGGTCGCAGTCGTGGCTGACCGCGCGCACGCGGGCGATCGCCTTGTCCGGTTGCGACGGCTTCTGGACCTGGAGGAACGTCGCGTTCGCGATGACGTGCGCACCGGTGAGCAGGAGGCTCGGGCCGATCACGACGGCCGAGCCGGTCGAGTTTGACGGCGTCCGGGCCTGCCACGGCCCATCGAAGTCCGGGTCTTGCGACGTGGCAAACACCCGCATCACGGCGGGATATCCGGGCCCATTCTCGAGCGCGAACGTCTCCGGCGTGGACGGAAGCGCGACCGGGATCGGCAGCTCGGCGGCAGGCAGGATGCGCTCGGAAGGGGGCGCGATCCCCTTCACCTGCCTCGCCGGAGAACGTCCACGCGGCGGCTTCGGCGGCTTCGCCGTGGGGCGGGCCTTGGCCTCGCTGCGGGGCGCCTTGACCGGAGCTGCGCTCCGCGGCGCGCTCGAGGTCGACTGATCTTTCATTCGTCGAGCCCTCGTCGGATCGGGCGTAACCTTAGCCACATTCGAAGGTTAGCTCGATTGCCAACCGCAGCAAAGCGCGCGCTGGTTACAGTCCCACGGTTCGCCGCAGTGCGCTACGGACAGCTCGCAAGCCGGTCGGCCAATGCTCTATAACTCGCCCGGATGCATCCCGTTCACGACATTGCCGTTCCTGCCGACATCGCGGAGTACGTGCCATCTGTGATCGAGATCCCGCGCGGCTCCCACCTGAAGTACGAGGTGGACAAGCCAACCGGGCTGCTGCGCCTGGACCGCGTGCTCTACAGCGCAGTGTTCTACCCCGCGAACTACGGATTCATCCCGCGCACCCACGCCGATGACGGCGACCCGCTTGACATCCTGGTGCTGATGCAGGAGCCGGTCGAGCCGCTCACGATCGTCCGCGCCCGCGCGCTGGGCGGCCTGCGCATGACCGACGACAAGGGCGGCGACGACAAGATCATTGCGGTGTGCATCGACGATCCGGCCGTGGCGCACTACCAGGCGATCAAGGAGCTGCCGCCGCACGTGATGCGTGAGCTCGAGCGGTTCTTCCGCGACTACAAGTTGCTCGAGAACAAGCTCAGCGAGGTCGGCGAGCTGTACGGACAGGCCGAGGCGCTCGCGGTGATCCAGCGATCGCGCGACGCGTACGAGCGCGGCTCGCGCTAGCGGCTGCGCTACGCCTTGGCGCTCGGGCGCTCGCTGACCCGCTTGTGCCACGCCGCGAGGTTCGGGTGGGTCTCGGGCTTGATGCGCAGGTTCGAGACCTTCCCGAAGTCGATCGCGCACAGCGCCGTGATGTCGGCGACGGTGAAGCGCGGGCCGGCGATGTAGGGCCGCAGGGCGAGCTCCTCCTCGAACCAGTCGAACCGCGTGCCCACCAGCTCGCGCACGATCTCGCCGTACTCGGCGGATTGCTTGATGCGGCCGACCCAGAATGCGTTGGTGTTGCGAAACACCTGCGCGATCGGCAGCAGCAGCTCGAGCTCGGCGTGGCGGTTCCACTGCTCGATCTGCGCGCGCTCCCACGCGTCGGCGCCGAACAGGTTGGGCTCGGGGTTCAGCTCCTCGATGTAGCGGCAGATCGCCATCGATTCGCGCAGCACCTTGCCGTCGGCGAGCTCGAGTACCGGCAACAAGGAGAGGGGGTTCTTCTTACGAAACTCCGGTTTGTGGTGCTCGGCAGCGGCGATCGAGACTTCGATCGTGTCGTACGCCACACCCTTCTCGGCCAGGAAGATCCGCACCCGCCGCGGATTGGGCGCCCGGAGGTCGTGATAGAGGAGCATGAGCGGACTTTACGACCAAACGACCAAAACTGCCGCGCTGACGACGCCTGTCGTACAATCCACGCGATGCGGCTCGTCGCGCTCGCTGTCGCGGTCGGTCTATTCGGCGCAGCCGCGGCTTGCAAGAGCGGCAGTGAGGCGAGCCCGGCGCCCGATCCGGCGGCGGTCAAGGCGCAGCAGGATTTGCTCAAGCGCCGCGATGCGTTGCTCGAGAAGCGCGAGCGCCTCGAGAGCGCCCGGCAGCAGATCGTCGAGCAGATCCAGAAGACCGAGGCCTCGGGCGGAGACACCAAGGACCTGGCCAAGCAGCGCGACGACCTGACCGCGCAGATCGACGGCCAGTCGGTCGAGCTGGGCCAGATGTCCGACAAGCTGTCGAGCCTGTCGAGCAAGCTCGACTCGGCGGCGGCGATCGCGGGGCGCGAGGACAAGATCGCGCAGCGCGAGGACCGGGTCGCCAAGCGCGAGGACCGGATCGGCGAGCGCGAGAAGGCACTCGCGGGGCGCGAGGAGAAGCTCGCCCAGCGCGAGAAGGAGACCTGCGGCACCGCAGCGCCGGTGATCATCCAGGCGCCGGCCAAGGCCGACGGCAAGTACACCAAGGCCGACGTCCAGCCGCTGCTCGCGCGGGCGCGCGCGACGATGTCCAGGAAGGGCGTGCTGGTCGCCGACCTGCCGGGACCGGCCCAGGGCCTCGAGGGCGAGTCGACGCGCGCGATGGCCGAGGGCGACTGGGGCAAGGCCTACTTCGCGGCGGCGCAGCTGGTCGCCACCGTCGACGCGGTCAAGGTCGACCGCGCGTTCATCCAGGCCAAGACCGCGCGGCTGTCGACCCAGGTCAAGGCGAGCAAGCTCGAGGAGACTGCGAACCAGCAGCTCGCAGGCGTGCTGTCCGACGTGATGCAAAAATACAACGACGGTAACTTCTGCGCGGCGAACCAGCGGCTCAATCAGCTCGCGACGCTGCTCAAGTAGCGCTTCAGCAGCGCTCGCCGCCGATCTTGCGGCAGTCGCCCGACGGAAAGTTGTGGGTCGCGTAGGCGACGGCGAAGCCGGTGACGATCGCGAGGCCGACCGCCGCCGGGCCCACGACGTACCAGCGGCGCCACAGCGGCGGCTCGAGGTACTCGATGCGATCGCGCTGGATCGGTTTGCCCTGCAGGTCGTGCTCGACGATCGGATACTGCTGCATGTTGACCGGCACGTCGGTGGTCTTGCCGAAGTCGACGTCGATGAAGCGCACGAAGTCGTGGTACTGCGGGTGGGTCACGCGGACCGCCTGCGCGCCGACCGGCAGCGCGAGCTCGCCGCGCGGCGACGGCGCGACCTTGCTGCCGTTGACGTAGACCGTCGCGCCGGTGACGTCGATCGCGAAGCGCAGCGTGCCGCGATAGCCGTCGGGATCGAGCAACCGCACCGCAGCGCCGCGGGGGCCGCCGCCGTCGTCCGTGCCGCCGACCGCGAGCGTCGTCGAGCGCAGCTCCCTGCCGTTCTCCGTCGCGGCGAGATAGACCACGCGCGATTCGCCGAGGCCGCCGACCTCGCCGGAGATGACGATCTGCGCGCCGACGAGCGTCGCCAGCTCGGCCAGGCACGCCGCATCGCCCTCGCACACCCGCAGCTGCGGCTTTCTGGCCTTCTTGATCGCGTCGGCGACCTGGGAGGCGCGCACGATCTTGGTGCCCGGCAGCGCGGCAACCGCGGCCTCGATCTGGCCGATCAGCTTGCGGGTGCCGGCCGAGGTGTCCTCGGTGCCGAGCGTCGACAGCGGCGCGATCGCGACCACGCGCTCGGCGTGCGCGGTGGCGGCAGCGCCGAGCACGGCGAGGCACGCGGCGAGGGCGGCGCGGTTCAGCATCGGTCTCAACACCCGGCCCCCTGCGGCATGCCCTGCGCGTCGTAGTGGCAGCTCGGCAGGTGGCCGATGCCGTAGCCGATCGCAGCGCCGAGGCCGACCGCGGCGACGCCCGCGGCGACGATGAACCACGTCCGCGTGTAGAACGGGCGGCGCTCGACGCGCTCGATCTTGCCGGTGCCGATCACCTGCGTCGACGGCACGAGCCGCACGACCACCGGGCTCACCTTCTGGAACCGCACGTCGACGTCGTCCTCGTACGGGTGGTCGTAATCGGGCGCGGCGACCCGCAGGCGATGCTTGCCGAGCGCGAGCTTGCCGATCACGCCGTTGGCCGGCAGCGGGGTCTTGCCGAGCGCCTTGCCGTCGAGCTGGACGTCGGCGCCGACGAGGTCGGTCTGGACCTGGATCGCGCCGTGCAGCTGGTCGGGGGCGAGCAGGCGGTAGGCCGCGACCCGCACGCCTTCGATCAGATCGTCGGGCTGGCCGCGCAGCGGGTCGCTCTGGATCCGCTGCAGCGACTTCGCGGTGGCGACGTCGACCGACTTGATCGTCAGCACGTAGTTGTCGCCGAGCTGGCCGACGGTGCCCGTCAAGATCACGTCGACCCCGAGCCGCTTGCCGATCGCCGCGAGGCAGCGATCCTCGCCGGTGCATTCGCGCGCGTCGCCGGTGATCGCGCGGTCGATGTCGCGCCGGCTCGGCATCGGCTGCCGGTCGAGCCGGTCGAGCTCCATGCGGAACAGCGTCTCGAGCCGCGCGACCAGCTCGGGATCGATGCCGAGCGCGTCGAACCGCCACACGGCGAGCTTCTGATCGAGGACTTCCTCGGGCCCCTCGGCCGCGCCGGCGCTCGCGGGCGCCTGCCGATCGGCGCGCGCGGTGACCGGCGCCACGACGACCAGCGCGCTGACGACGAGCGAGGTCAGTGCCCTCAGCACGAGAAGCGATCCTAGCATCGCTGACCGCGACACACCGTGTTAGCGTGCGCACATGTTCGCGCGTCGCATCGTCCTCGTGGCCGCACTGGCCACGGCGGCCTGCTCGTCGATCACGACGGTCCGGGTCCAGCCGGAGACCGTGTTCGTCGGCTCTCACCTGCGCCCGATCGCGGTGATCCACGCGCAGGTGACCAGCGCGTACCTCCTGTGGATCCCGATCCCCGGGCACGTCGATCTCGACTACGTGGTCAATCGCATGCTGCTCGCGACCGCCAAGGCGCTCGGCGCCGACAAGGTCGTCGACATCAAGGTCGACATCACGCCCGAGACCGGCATCTGGACCTTGCGCAAGATGCTCGGCTGGCGGTCGGCGACGGCGAGCGGCGTGGCGGTCATGATCGAGCCCGAAGCGGCGACCGCCGCGAAGGCTTCGCCGTGAACCTCGACCGCAGATTGATCCTCGTCCTGGGCAAGGGCGGCGTCGGGCGCAGCACGGTCGCTGCGGCGATCGCTGGTCAGCTCGCCGCGCAGGGCAAGAAGGTGCTGCTCTACGAGACCTCGGCCAACGATCGGTTCGGCGACTACTTCGGCAAGCCCGCGGTCGGCGCGTCGCCGAGCCAGCTCGCACCCAACCTGTGGGCAGTCAACGCCACACCGGCGAGCGCGCTCGCCGAGTACGGCCTGATGATCCTGCGCTTCAAGTCGGTCTACGAGATGGTGTTCGAGAACCGGGTGAGCAAGGCGTTCCTGCGCGCGATCCCCGGCCTCGACGACTATGCGCTGCTCGGCAAGGCGTGGTTCCACACCACCGAGGAGAAGCGCGGAAGGTCGGTCTACGACACCGTGGTGTTCGACATGCCGGCGTCGGGCCACTCGATCTCGATGCTGCGCGTGCCGTGGGTGATCGTCGAGACCGTGCCCGAGGGCCCGCTCACGCGCGACGCGCGCACGATCAAGACGCTGCTCTGCGATCCGGCGACGACCGCCCCGGTGCTGGTGACGCTGGCCGAGGAGATGCCGGTCAACGAGGCGATCGAGCTCGAGGGCAAGCTGACCGCGCTCGGCATCGTGCCGCAGCAGCTGCTGGTCAATCAGGTGTTCCCGCGACACATCGCGCCGGGCACGCCGGTCGCGCGCGTGCTCGATGCACTGGTGGCTGACCCGCCGGCCCTGACCGCGCCGCTGGCGCAGGTCGCCGCCCATGCGCAGCTGTCGCGCGATCGCCGCGAGCTCAACGAGCGCTACCTCGCCGAGCTGCGCCAGCGCGCGACGACCAAGGTCGACGAGCTGCCCATGGTGTTCGCGCCCCAGCTCGGGCCGGCCGAGATCAAGCGCCTCGGCGATCGCATCATCTCGCTGTGACCTGGGCGCTATTCGCCCGCGGCGCGCATCGGGAACAGCGGCTCGCCATGGATCTCCAGGCGGTACACACTGTTCTCGGTCTCGACGTAGATCATCTTGCCCCCCGGCTCGCCGAGGACCCGCTTGACCGGAGTCGTGATCATCCGGTGGCCATGGGGGTCGCGAAAAATCACCATGCCGCGCCCGATGTACGGGTACGAGATCAGGTACCCGGTATAGAGCCGACCGCTTGCGCCAGACGGTCTCTCGGTGCCGAGCTCTCGAATCTTGCGTGCAGTGACGCTGACCATGGGGTCGCTGGCTATAGTTTACGAGATGGACACGGCCCGGTCATCCTCTTTGCGTACCTCGGATGTTGCCCATGGCTGAGCCCACGGTCGAGGCTCTGTACGAACAGGTGCGTGGCCTGATCCCGGCAGCCGGTGGCGATGCGCCAGCCGACCCGCTGCCGGTAGCGCCGGGGATTCGCGTGCTTGCGCTGCGCACGCCGACGCTCCCGCCGGCGGCCCATACCAACGTGTACCTGGTCGGACCCGACGCGGGTCCGGTGGCGGTCGTCGACCCGGGCAGCCCGTACCCCGAGCAACAGGCGCTCCTGGATCGGGTTCTGGCGGAGAGCCCGCCCGCGGCGGTCTTACTCACTCATCACCATGGCGATCACATCGGCGGCGCGGCCGCGCTGGCCGAGCGCTGGTCGGTGCCGATCGCGGCGCACGCGGCCACGGCGCGCCGGCTCGCCGGACGCGTGCCCGTGACCCGCATGCTCGAGGACGGTGAGACGGCGTATGGCGCCACCGCGATCTTCACGCCCGGTCACGCCGAGGGCCACCTGTGCTTCGCGGTCGGCGACGCCACGATCGCGGGCGACATGGTCGCGGGGCTCGGCACGATCCTGATCGATCCGGGCGAGGGCGACATGGCGATCTACCTCGCGTCGCTCGAGCGCCTGCTCGCGCGTCCGGCGATGGCGCTGTTGCCGGCGCACGGGCCGATCATCCCCGACGGCCACGCCAAGCTACGAGAGTATCTCGCACACCGTCTGCAACGCGAGGCCAAGGTCGCCGCAGCGCTGCGCGAGGCGCCGCGTCCGCTCGCCGAGCTCGTCGCCGAGGCGTACAGCGATACGCCGCGTGCGCTATGGGGTCTCGCCGAGCGTTCGATGCTTGCACATCTCGTCAAGCTCGCGCGGGAGCGCCGCGCCATCGACGCGGGCGGCGGGCGCTGGTCCCGGTGACGCCGCGCCGCTATAGTGAATCGAGGTGGGTTTGACGTTCGATGAAATTCCCGATGTCGTGATCGCTCGCGATCTGTTGCGCCGCTGGTGGGGCCTCGAGCTGGGCCTGTCGGAGGCGGCCGGCGCCGGCTACGTCCGCAAGTCGCACGCCGTGTGCGAGACCGTTCATGGCGCCGCGCCGAGCGCCTGTGAGGGGGCTCTCGCGCAGATCGCCGCGGCGTTCTCGGACGGCGAGCGCGGCCAGCCGGTGATCCAGCAGTGCCACGCGGGGCTCATCCTCGTCGCAGCGCCGGTCTACGGACCGAGCGGGCTCGTCGGGGTGGTCTACGCGAGCGGCATGCGCCCGGCAGCTGCGTCGGTCGGCGCGACGGCGGAGCAGCTGTCGGCGATCGTCGGCTCGCCGGCGGAGGCGAGCATGATGGCTCAGAGCGTGCCCGCGCTCGACGATGCCGACCTCGCGCGCGTGCGCGACCTCGTCGCATCCGCGGCCGCGGCGGTCGAGCGCGTGCAGCCGGCCGTCGTCGCACCGACGACGTTCAGCCACCCGTTCACCGAGATCGTCGGCGACGCGACCGCGGTGCGCGACGTCGTGAAGCTCCTCGGCAAGGTCGTCAAGAGCGAGGCGACGGTCCTCGTGCACGGCGAGAGCGGCACGGGCAAGGAGCTGATCGCGCGCGCGATCCACTACCACGGCCCGCGCGCCAAGAAGCCGTTCGTGGTCCAGAACTGCTCGGCGTTCAACGACAACCTCCTCGAGAGCGCGCTGTTCGGCCACGTGCGCGGCGCGTTCACCGGCGCGGTCAAGGATCAGCCGGGGCTGTTCCAGGTCGCCGACGGCGGCACGTTCTTCCTCGACGAGATCGGCGACATGTCCGCCGCGCTGCAGGTCAAGCTCCTGCGCGTGCTGCAGGAAGGCACGTTCATGCCGGTCGGCGGGACCAAGCCGGCCAAGGTCGACGTCCGCATCATCGCGGCCTCGCACAAGGACCTCGCGTCGATGGTCGCCAACAAGCAGTTCCGCGAGGACCTGTTCTACCGGGTGAACGTCCTCAAGATCACGGTGCCGCCGCTGCGCGACCGCGTGAGCGACATCCCGCGCCTGGCGCAGTTCTTCGTCACCAAGCACTGGCGCGCGGCCAAGGGCGCCGACTGCGCGCTGCCGCCGCCGCGCCTCTCGCAGGGCGCGCTCGCTCGCCTGGTCGCCTACCCGTGGCCGGGCAACATCCGCGAGCTCGAGAACGAGATCGAGCGCATGCTGGTCCTCGCCGGCGATGCCCGCGAGCTCACCGCGACGATGGTCAGCTCGCGCGTCGCCGGCGGCACGAGCGGCGCGAACAGCCAGGCCCGCGCGCTGCGCGACGTGATCGCCACCGCCGAGGCCGATGCCATCGTCGCGGCGCTGGGGCGCCACTGCGGCGATCGCGACTCCGCGGCGCAGGACCTCGGCATCAGCCGCTCGTACTTCGACGCGCGCAGCGCCGCGCTCGGCCTGGGAGCCTCGGCGTGACCTGCCCGACGTGCCGCTCGCCGGTCGCCAGGGACCCCGCGCGCCCCAACAAGCTGTTCCCGTTCTGCAGCGAGCGCTGCCACCTGGTCGACCTCGGCCGCTGGCTCGGCGAGGACTACCGGATCCCGGGCCCGCCCGCGACGTCGGCCGCCGACGCGCTCGCCGCGAGCCCCGACGACGAATAGCTACGCCGGGCGCAGGACCAGCACGGGCAGCCGGGTCACGCGCAGCAGGCGATCGGCGACCGAGCCGACGAGCGCACGCGTCAGGCCCGAGCGGCCGTGCGACGCGATGCAGATGACATCGACGCCGAACCTCGCCGCGCACTGCGCCATGGCGAGCGCGGCGTCGTCGCCGCGGACGACGTAGGTCTTGATCTGCTGGGTCGCGCCGACCGGCGCGAGCGACGACAGCTTGCCGAGCAGCTCGGCTTCGTCGACCTCGGCGTCGTCCTTGACGACGTGGAGCAGGTGCACCGTGCCGCTGGGGTGGGTGAGGGCGAACGCGTACGGGACGGCGCGATTGGCAAACTGCGACAGGTCGGTGGCGACCAGCGCTTGCTGTAGCACGGGCACGTTCTGGGTCACGACGACCGCCTGCGGCGGCACGCAGACCACCGATTGCGGCGCGTCCTGCACGATGACCGACGACACCGAGCCCAGGCGGCCCAGGCCGGTCTTCTGGCCCGTGCCGACGACGATGGCGTCGACCTTTTCGTCGCGCGCGAGCTCGATCATGTGGTCGCCGATGCGGCCCAGGCCGCGGCGCGCGCGCGCGGTGATGCCGGGCGCGGCGGCGGCGGCGGCGCCGGTGAAGCGGCGGATCAGATCGCGCTCCATGAGGCGCTCGATCTCCGGATCGGACTCGACCATCGCGCGCACGTGGAGGCCGTAGTGTGCCGCGGCGTCGTCGGGGTAGTAGATCGCGCCGAGCACGACCTCGATCGGGCCGCGCTTGCCGAGCGCGAGCGTCCACTGGATGCCGAGGTCGCAGGTCGCGGAGTCGTCGATGCCGAGCAGGATCTTGAGCGGGCGCTCGGCGCGCGCGAACGCCAGCCACGGCGCCGGATCGCGCACGACGATCACGGGCACGTGCGTGCGCGCGATGACCTGCGACGCCGTGGTGCCCAGCCGGTTCGCGTCGTCGTGCGCGCGGCTCGACTGCGCGGCGATCACGATGAGGTCCGAGCGTTCGGTCTCGGCGAAGCCGACCAGCGTCTCGTCGGGCGGCCCGATGATGAGCTCGGTGCGAACCGCCGGCGCCCCGGGCGCGCGGGCCTGCGCCTCGAGCCGGGCGCGCAGCCGCTCGAGCTCTGCGTCGGTCTCGGGCTCCGAGTCGACCACGTGGACGAGCACGACCTCGCGATCGCCGCGCTGCGACGCGAGCGCGCGCGCCACCTCGAGCGCGGCCGCCGAGGCGGGAGACAGATCCGTACCGCAGATGATCGACATGGCCTACGACAGATACGCGAAGCGGCGAATGAGCTCGAGCAGACGGTCGCGCAACTCGTTGTCGAGGCTGAGGAAGCGGATCCCCATACCGGGGTGCAGGTTATCGGGCTTGCCGGGGCGATAGGGGTTGACCCAGATGACCTCGCCCTCGACCTCGATCGGGCCGGCGGTCTCCGACGAGAATCGCAGGTTGAGCTGCGTGCCTGGTGCCTCCGGCGTGGTGGTCCGGACGAAGATTCCGGTCGCGCTGATGTCGGTGATGTACGCGAACAGGTAGTTCTCCTCGCTCGCGTAGTCGACCTCGAGATCGATGAGCATGCGCGGTGCTCGGCGGCGCTCGGCGTCGCTGACCGGCAGCGGTGCGACCACCACCGGGTCGCCCTTTGCCTTCGGACCCATCGCCGCCGTCATAGCCTCAAGTCGCGACCTGGGTCAACGCCAAGATCAAGCGAGTCAATCGAGGCCGATCGCTGTGATCTTCACGCGATCGGCATTGTCCCGCATGTCACTACGTTTTTCTGGGAGGGTGACCGGCATGTTTCGCCAGTTCGGGTTCTGTCCGGTGAAGAACCCGATCCAGACGTCGTACATCCCGCTCGGAAACACGCCGCCGACCCTGGTCGTGAACCGATCGATGATGTAGTCGCCGGGCTGCCACGTCGAGGTCGGGCAGCGCCCGTTGATCGGATCGTGGTCGCCGTTGCCGGCGCGCCCGGCGGGGCCGTCGATGTGCATCAGCGCCTTCCAGTTGCCGTTCACGGGCTGGAGGATCTTGTAGTAGACCGTGACCTCGAACGGGGCGCCGCGCACCACCGAGCGCGGGATGTCCCAGCCGAGGAGCTCGATCTTTCCGTCCCACGTCACGGGGGTCTTGGGCCGCGCGCGGATGCTCCTGGGCTCCTCGTGCACGATCGCCGTGCGCAGCGGATTCTTGTCGGTCGTGCCGTCGACGCGGTTCGACAGCAGCAGGCTGCGCTGGTTGCGGTCGTCGATCACGAAGTACGGCTTGCCGCCGACCTCGCGGTGCAGGGTGCACAGCTCGCCCTGTGGCGCGATCGTGAACACGCGGTTCGGCTTGCCGAGCGCGCTGATGATCTGGGTACGGTCGGCCACGGTCTGCGGCGGCTTGTCGGTGTAAGCGACCGGCGCCTGGCCGAGGTCGCCCATCACGATCAGCTCGTCGCCGGGCCGGGCCAGCTCGCGGTAGGTCTCGAACATCGCCTTCGACGACAGGTTCAGCGCCAGCCGCGGCTGCCAGATCGCGGTCCAGAACGCGCCGAGCAGCACCGTGGCGCCGATCGCGCCGATCGCGCCGCCGGTCGCGAGCCGCCGGAGCGCGCGGTCGCGCGGAGAGTCGCCGCTGCGCCACGCCGTCATCGCGATCGCAAAGCCGGCGGCGATCGCGGCGCCGAAGATCAGCACCCACGCCTTGGTCGGCACCCACAGCAGCTTTGATTGCGTGGGGTAGGGCACCGCGTCGTTGCCGACGAGCAGCGACGTCAGGCGCTCGGCGAACGACAGCAGATCCTTGCCGAGGTCGACGATCCCGAGCAGCGCGAACACCGCGATCAGCTTGGCGCCGGGCGGCACCGCATCGGGCTCTCCGCGCGCGCGGCCGGCGAGCATGCCGTCGAGCCACGCGCCGCTGGCGATCGCGAGCGCCGGAAACGCGGCGAACACGGTGAAGCCGACCTTGCGCTGGAACACCTCGCCCGCCACCCACGCGGCGCCGGCCCACGCGAGGCAGACCGCGCCGAGCTGGCGGCGGCGCGCGTCACCGGAGGCGAACAGCGCGACCATCGCGATCGGCGCCAGCAACCCCCAGGGGAACGTGCCGTAGGCGATCTGCTCGAACGTCGAGTCGAACGTGATCCGGAGGTCATCCTCGACGCGCCATACGCCCCCGAGCGCCCACGAGTAGCAGCCGGTCGGCAGGATCGCCTTGCCGAGCACCTCGCGCGCCGGCGGCGGGGTCATCCCCGGATAGGGCGTCTTCAGGTCGTAGAGCTGATGCGCGAGCAGCGCGACCAGCCCCGCCGCGGCGAGCGTCGCGAGCGCGGGCACGAGCCACCCCGCCCATGGCTCCCCATGCGTGCGGTGTCTGCGGATCGCACCGATGAGCGGCAGCCCGAGCGAGCCCGCGGCCGCGACCGCGCCGATCGGCACGAGCAGGCCGAGCAGCGCGCCGCCGCCGAAAAACCCGAGCGCGACACCGGCGGCGAGCGCGACGGTGGCCACCGCCGCATCGAGCGCGGTCGCGAGCGCCGAGCCCCTGCGCAGCTGCCCGAGCGCGACCAGCGCGTACACGATCAGCGACGCGCCGCACGCGGTCCCGATCTCCGAGGTCAGCATGCGCGACTGCAGCGCGAGCAGCGGCATCGCGAGCAGCGCGATCGCCGCGAGCAGCCCGGCGCGCGGCCCGGCCAGCCGCATCGCCGTCCCCGCCGCGGCCAGCACGGTCAAGACGCCGAGCAGCGCGAGCGGCAGTCGCCGGCCCGCGTCCGAGTCGTCGATCGCGTCGCGCCCCCACACGATCGCGCGCGTGGTCAGGCTGCGCGCTGCGGCGTCCTGCGGCACCGTGCGCACGCATGGATCGGCGCCGGGCGCGGGCTTCGCCGGCGGCGGCTTGTCGGGCGGCTTCGCGCTCGACGGTGGCGCGACCTTGTCCGAGAGCTGGCGCTCCTGCGGCTCCCACAACCCCGGCCCGCCCAGCCTCGGCAACAGCACCGCGGCGGCGAGCAGCGCGCACATCGCAAGCGCGAACGGACCCCGCCCCAGCCTGGCCGCGATGTATCGGGCGAACCGCACCGCCTCGAACGTACGTCGACTTGCGCACTGCGGCCAGCCCGGCGACAGTTGGATCGTTGGGAGAGGCAACCACGCGCGCCCAGGAGCTCGGCCGGCTGCACCGGGACGTGCCGGTGCGCCGCTACGCCAGCCTCGTGGGCCACTGGATGAGCCAGTGGTTTCGCGCGCCGCGCCCGTCGCCGCGCGAGCCGCTGCCGCCGATCGCCGCGGGCGAGCTCGCCGTCACCTTCGGCGGCCACGCCACCGTTCTCGTCCGTTACGCCGGCCTCGCCGTCGCCTTCGATCCGATGCTCGGCGGATGGATCGGCGGCGTGCGGCGCGCGGTCGAGCCGGGCCTCGCATCCGCCGACCTCGCCGACGTCGGCCTGATCCTGATCTCGCACCGCCACGCGGATCACCTGCACCTGCCGACCCTCTCGCGCATGCCGCGCTCGGCCACCATCGTCGTCCCGGCGGGCGCCGCCTCCACCGTCTCGAGCCTGGGCTACGCGCGCGTGATCGAGCTCGCCCCCGGCGCCGATCTCGAGATCCGCGGCGTGCAGGTGGCGGCGGCCACGGCCGCCCACGGCGCGAGCGACCTCGCCCACGGCCTGTCCTACGTCGTCCGCGGCGATGGCCCCAGCACCTATCTGTGCGGCGACAGCGGCTACTTCTCCGGCTTCGCTGACCTGGGCGCGCGCTTCGCGCCCGACATCGCCGTCCTGCCCATCGGCGGCTTTCTCCCCACCTCGTTTCGGGCGCGCCACATGTCGCCGCTCGACGCGCTCTACGCCTTCGAGGACCTGCGCGCGCGCATGATGATCCCGATCCACCACGGCGCCTTCGCCCTGTCCTACGAGCGCATCGACGAGCCGGCGCGCTGGCTCCTCGAGCTCGCGCGCCAGCGCGGCGTGCGCGATCACGTGATGGTCCTGGCCCCCGGACAAACCGAGCGCTTCGTGCAGCCGCGCGGCGACCGCGATCCCGACCCGGCGCGCCCGGGGTTATAAACACGCAGCGATGTCCTCGCCCGCGCCCGACATTTCGATCGTGATCCCGGTCTACAACGAGGAGGGCATCCTGCGCGAGGCCGTGACCGACCTGCTGTCCGGCCTCGACGAGGTGCGCGCCAGCCTGCGCGCGCCCGACCTCACCTTCGAGGTCATCCTCGCCGAGAATGGCTCCAGCGACCGCACCGCCGAGCTCGCCGCCCACCTCGCCGACGAGCGCCCCGACGTCCGCACCTTCTCGCTCGGCGAGGCCAACTACGGCAAGGCCCTGCGCCAGGGCATCCTCGCCGCGCGCGGCGCCATCGTCATCTGCGAGGAGATCGACCTCTGCGATCTCGACTTCCTCCGCCGCGCCCTCGAGCACCTCCGACACAGAGATTGCGACATGGTCGTCGGCAGCAAGGCCATGAAGGGCGCCAGCGACGAGCGCCCGCTGTTCCGCCGCACCGCCACCAGGGTCATCAACGGCATGCTGTGGCTCGCCCTCGACTTCCGAGGCACCGACACCCACGGCCTCAAGGCCTTCGACCGCCGCGCGCTGCTCCCCATCGTCGAGGCCTGCGTCATCGACCGCGACCTGTTCGCCAGCGAGCTCGTCATCCGCGCCGGCCGGGCTGACCTCCACGTCCTCGAGATCCCCATCCACCTCCGCGAGAAGCGCCCGCCCGCGATCCGCCTCGTCAAGCGCGTGCCGAACGTGCTGCGCGGCATGGCCAAGCTCACCTACGTCATCCGCTTCGGCGGCAAGCCATGACCTCCGTCGCGCGCCCCTCTCGCGCCGCCCCCGCCACGCGCCGTCGCCACGCTCGCACCTGCGCCATCTCCGTCGACCTCGACGCCATCGCCTGCTACTACCGCATCCACGGCCTGGGCGCGCCGCCCGCCGAGCTCGAGCACACCATCCTCGAGCGCGCCCTCCCGCGCGCCGCCACGCTCTTCGCCGCGCGCGGCATCCGTGTCACCTGGTTCGTCGTCGGCCGCGACGCCGACCCCGATTTCGCGGCCGGGACGGCCTCCAGCACCACCACCGATCGCGCCGCCCGTGCCGCCAACGCTGCCCGCCTGCGCGCCCTCGCCGAGCGCGGCGACGAGCTCGGCAACCACTCCTATTCGCACCCCTACGAGCTCGCGCGCCTCTCCGCCGCCGAGATCTCCATCGAGCTCGACGCCTGCGATCGCGTCCTGCGCGCCATCACCGGCACCGCCCCGCGCGGCTTCCGCGCCCCGGGCTACGACCTCTCCCCCGCCATGCTCGACCACCTCGCGCGACGCGGCTACCGCTACGACTCGTCCCTGTTTCCCGCCCCGGGCTACTACCTCGCCAAGGCCGCCGTCATGGCCTTCCTCGCCCTCGCACGCCGCCCCAGCGGCGCCGTCATGACCAACCCGCGCGCCCTCGCCGCGCCCCCGGCTCCCTACCGCCCCGCCATGACCGCCCCCTGGCGCCGCGGCCAGGCGCCCGTCGTCGAGCTCCCCATCGCCGTCACGCCCCTGCTCCGCGTCCCGGCGATCGGCACCTCGCTCCTCCTCGCCCCAGCTCCGCTCCGCCGCGCGCTCGCCCGCGCGATGGCGCGCCGCACCTTCTGGAACCTCGAGCTCCACGGCATCGATTTCGCCGACGCCGACCACGACGGCATCCCAGGCGAGCTCGTCGATCGCCAGCCCGACCTGCGCGTCCCGATCAGCGACAAGCTCTCTCGACTCGAGCAGCTCCTCGACCAGCTCGCCCCCGACTGGACCTTCGCCACCCTCGCCGACGTCGCCGCCGACGTTCAGCGCGACGAGTAGCAGCCAGCGGCGGTCGGGGCGTGGTCAGACCCGGCGGTCGCTGTTGCCGCGCCGATGAATGGCGGCCACGGCGAGCTGGTCGACGCGCTCGTTGAGCGAGATGCCCGAATGGGCCAGGACCTTGACGAACCGCAGGTCGGAGAACGTGCGGGTGAGGGCGCGAAGCTCGGCGACGAGCTCGACGTTCTTCTTGGCCTTCCAGTTTTGCGTCAGCAGGCCGATCGAGTACGCCGAGTCGGAGTAGACGATGACCGGGCGCGTGCGGTCGTCGACCGCCTGGAGGCCGCGCAGAATGGCCGTCAGCTCGGCGATGTTGTTGGTGGCGTCGCCGAGATATTCGCTGATCTCGCGCATCGCGCCGTCGCCGACGATGACGACGCCCAGGCCCGCGGCGCCCGGGTTGCCGCTGCACGCGCCGTCGGTCCAGACGTGGATCGCGTTTGCGGGCGCGGCAGCGGGCGCGCGCGCGCCGCCCGACGCAGCACCGCGCGGCGCCGCGGATCGCGACCCGGACCGCGCGGGGGAGCGGGCGGCCGCCCCGTCGGAGCTCGTCTCCGAGGAAGCCCGAGCCGGGCGCTGCTCGGCAGGGTCGCCCGCGTTGATCTCGAGCGGCGCGCTGTCCGGTGCGGGTGTGAGATTCCGCGCGCCCGCGCGGTAAACCCTGGCACCGTCAGCGGGCTTGTAGACGATTTCAACGCGACCGTCGGCGTCTTTGACCAGCTCTGCGTTGGAGTCGACCTTGGCCCAGACGTCCGCGTCGCGGAGGCGATGGCGCAACCAGGGCATGGCGCACCCTATAACATGATGTTATAAGCCCCGGCGGCGTCCAGACAGGATGCACAGGAGAAGACCGATGGTTCTCATTCGCCGTTGGCACGTTGTCGCACTCGGGCTGGCGCTTGCGCTCGCAGCCGCGTGCAACAAGGACGAGAAGAAATCCGCCAATCCGGGCGACAAGACCGCGGAGAAGGGTGAGCCGGGGGTTGCGTCATCGGGTGGGGCCGCGGTGGATGACCTGACGCTCCTGCCACTGGATTCGGAGCTCGTGCTCGGCATCAACTTCGCGCAGGTGCAGCAGAGCGCGCTGTGGAAGCAGTTCGTGGAGCCCAAGCTGATGAGCGGCGAGGCGCAGGCGAAGCTGGCCGAGTTCAAGTCCAAGTGCGACTTCGACCCGATGGCGTCGTTCAAGACGATCTCGGTCGGTCTCAAGGGTCTCGGTGGCGCCAAGCCCGACGGCATCATCGTCGCGCACGGCATCGACAAGACCAAGGCGCTCGCGTGCTTCGACAAGATGAAGCCCGAGATCGAGAAGGAGAATGGCCAGATCACGAAGGACGGCGACGTGATCCTCGGCAAGGGGAAGAACGGTGACGACTTCGCGATGATGTTCGTCAATGACAATACCGGCGTGATGGCGCTCGGCGCCCAGGCGAACGCCGCCGGCGTGAAGGCGGCCGCGGCGGGCACGTCGACGCTGAAGTCGTCGCCGCAGTTCGTCGACATGTACGGCAAGGTCAAGACGTCCGATTCGCTGTGGTTCCTGCTGAACGGCAACTCGAAGGTGTTCGAGAAGGTCGCGGCGATGGGGATCAAGCCCAAGGCGGTCTTCGGCTCGCTCAACGTGACCGACGGGCTCTCGCTCGACGTGCGGATGCGGATGGAGTCGCCCGATGCGGCGTCGCAGCTCGCCAACATGGGCAAGGCGCAGATCCAGCAGGCCGCGAAGATGTTCGATCAGATCGATGTCAGCGCGGATGGCTCGGACGTGAAGTTCACCGTCGTGCTGTCGAGCCAGAAGCTGCAGGGGCTGATCACCCAGTTCAGCGGAATGTTCGGCGCGCTCGGCGGCATGGGGAAGTGACCGTCGAGACCATGCGATGACGCGCCGGCTCGGTAGTGCACGCTGGGGGTGCAGCGCGTTGCCGGTCGCGGCCGCGGTCATTCTCGTTCTCGGGGGCGGCATCGCCGCGTGCGGCAAGAAGGCGAGCGAGCCGAGCGGCCCGCCGCCCGAGATCAGCGGGCTCGCCGCGGTGCCCGCGACCGCGCAGGTCGTGATCGGCGTCGACGTCGCCAAGCTGCTCGACTCGCAGGTGGTCGACCGCGCGGTCGATCAGCTGCTGTTGCACAATCCCGTGCTGTCGGAGCGCTGGCAGCACCTGCGCGATGACTGCAAGATCGATCTCGGCAAGCAGCTCAAGCGCGTGATGCTCGCGATCGGTCCGCACAGCGGACCGGAGCCAGGGACGGGGCCGGTGATCATGGTCGTGGTCGGATCGATCCAGGAGGCGCAGCTCAAGGACTGCGTGGGCAAGCTGGTCGGCGGCGGCGGTGGCACGGTCACCGGAAAGAGTGTGTTCGGCCGCACACTGTATCTCGCGAAGGATGGCAATCGAACGATGTACTTCGCGTACGGCAGGCCCGACACCGTCGTGCTCGGCTCCGACGAGGCGTATGTCACCGAGGCGCTTGGCACCGGCCGCAAGGCGTCGGAGGACCCCGATCTCGGCAAGTGGCTCCGGCTCGTGAATCAGAATTCGCCGATCTGGGCGGCGGGCCGCACCGACGAGCGCGTGCGGAGCGGGCTGGTCCAGCTCACGGAGGGCAAGGTCGGTGCTGGTGCGCTCGCATACACCGCTTCGGCCGATTTTACCGAGGGGGCCAAGCTGGAGCTCGTGGTGGCGATGAGCCGCCCCGAGGAGGCCAAGAACCTGGAATCCTATGTGAAGGGCGAGCTCGCGTTGCTCACCGCCGCGGCGCAGCTGAAGTCGCTCGGGCCTGTGGTTGCCAAGCTCACGGTTTCCGTCGAGAACGAGCTCGTTCGGTTCCGCCTACCCCTGACGGTCGATGACCTGAATCTGGTGCTGTCGGCGCTTGACGGAGGCGGGAGCACCGCGCAGGATTCTGCGCCCCCGGCCGCGGGGTCTGGTTCCGGAACGAAGTAACGAATATCGAGACGACATCATGGCGACCAAGAAGACTGCATCCACGAAGAGGACCTCCACCAAGGGCAAGGCCGCGGCGAAGAAGGCCGCGCCCAAGGCGAAGGCGAAGGCGAAGACCACCAAGGCCGCACCCAAGACCAAGCCAGTCCCGGTGAAGGTGGGCCCGCGTCACCCGATGGCGCGCGTCGTTGCCGGCCACGGCTCGAAGGCCGCGCTTGCGACGGCGATCGCGAAGGCGATCGCGCGGGCCGACCAGGACACGGGCGCGCTCGAGTCGCAGCTCAAGAAGGCCTCGAATGCGCAGCTCCTCCGGCTCGAAGCCGCGACCCAGACGCTGAAGGAGAAGTTCGGCGATCGCAGCAAGCTGATCGCGGCGATCGGAGCCGCGAGCAACAAGGGCAAGGACAAGGACTACCTCGCCAAGCTCGATTCGTATTCGCTGCCGCAGCTGCTCGACCTGGCCGCCGCTTCGCAGCGCGCCGCTCAGTCGCGGTGACCCGCGACCAGCACGATCGTATCGATCGTGCCGAATCGCGTCGGAAACGCGATCACGGATAACCGATCGGTCGGCTGCAGATAGCCGTGGATGAAGATCGGTAGTCCGAGCGTGAGGCCGGCGCCGAACCCCGACAGCTTGCGCTTCATCGAGCCGGCGAGCATGTTGACGATCTCGCCGACGGCATCGGCGACCTCCGCGTCGCGCAGCGGTGCGCCCGGGTCCATCTGCAGGATCGCGCGCGACAGCGCCTGGCAGCCGTCGGCGGTGGCGACCAGCGCGAGGTCGAACGCCTGGCCGGCCCCGACCAGCGGGATGTGCGCGCCGATCATCGACGAGGCGGCCTCGAGGCTGACCGGATCCTTGATGACTGCGTTCGGCATCGACAGCGCGTAGGCGGCAACCTCCTTGGCGGCGGTCTCGATGGCGGTGCGCCATTGACCGAGGATGATCTTCGAGGGCGTGGGCATGGCGGGCTTTCTGCGTGGGCCGCTGGGTTGGAGGATCAGGGTGCGGCGGAAGCGGGGGCTGCGGGTGAAGGGGCGGCAGCAGCAGCGGTGCGAAGGCGGTAGTACGAGGCGCCGTCGCTGCGAACCAGCTCGAAGCCATCGTCGAGGTTCATCGTGGTCTCGGCGGTCCCGAGCATGAGGAAGCCGCCGGGGCGCAGGAGCTTGCGGATCTTGCCGAGCACGGCGCGCTTGATCTCGACGTCGAAGTAGATGAGCACGTTGCGCAGCATGATGAGATCCGCCGGCGGCAGCGCGCTCCACGGGCCGGCGAGGTTGTGCTCGCGGAACTCGACCATACGGCGCAGCTCGCCGCGGATCTGCCACTCGGCATCGACCTTCTCGAAGTACTTGGCGAGCAATGCGTTGGGCAGGCCGCGGCTGACCTCGAGCTGGCTGTAGCGGCCTGCGCGCGACCGCGCGAGCATCTCCGTCGAGATGTCGGTCGCGAGCACCCGGACGTCCCAGCTTGCGAGCACCGGGAAGTACTCGCGGACCAGCATGCCGACGCTGTACGGCTCCTGGCCGCTCGAGCACGCGCCGCTCCAGATCAGGAGCTTGCGCTCGCTGGCGCGCGTGCGCTGCAGCTCGGGCAGGATCGTGTTGCGCAAGGCCTCGTAGGGGCGCCCGTCGCGGAAGAACAGGGTCTCGGTGGTGGTCATCGCCTCGATGACCTTGCGCTGGAGCGCGCCATCGGGCGCGGCGCGCAGACGATCGATGACCTCCTGCGCCGACTCCATGCCCTCGCGGCGCGCGAGCAGCGAGAGCCGGTTGTCGACCAGGTACTGCTTGCCGTCCTCGAGCACGATCGCGGCGCGGTCGCGGACCAGCTGCCGCACGTAGTTGAAGCCGGTCTCGTCGATCGTCATGGCACCACCCCCGCGAAGCGCGATGGACCGAGCGCCACCCGCCGGCGCAGCTCGCCGCCCAGCTGCTCGAGCCCGAGCACCTGGCTGGCGAGCCCGGCGCGCGCGACGAACCCTGGCATGCCCCACACGACCGAGGACTGCTCGTCCTGCACGATGATGTCGCCGCCCGCGTCGCGGATCGCGCTGCAGCCGAGCAGGCCGTCGTGGCCCATGCCGGTCAGCACGACGGCGAGCGCGCCGGCGCCGTAGCACGCGGCCACCGAACGAAACAGCACATCGACCGCGGGGCGGCAGAAGTTCTCCTGCGCGTCCTGGTTCATCGCGAGCTGAACGCGCCCGGCGCGCCGCTCGGTGATCAGGTGATAGTCGCCGCGCGCGATGTAGACGCGCCCGGGCAACAGCGCCTCACCCTCGCTCGCCTCGACGATCTTGAGCCGGCACTGCGCCGCCAGCCGCTGCGCGAAGTGCCGGGTGAACGTCGCGAGCATGTGCTGCACGATGACGATCGGCACCGAGAAATCCTCGGGCAGCTGGGTGAGCAGCTCCGCGAGCGCGTTGGGGCCGCCGGTCGACGCGCCGATCGCCACGACCTCGACGGGCGGCCGCGGCCCGGTGGCGCGATGCAGCCGGATCGGACCGTCGAGCACGATCACCGGGTTGGGTGCGGTCAGCTGCGGCCGCGCGATCACCTGCGTCGTCAACTTCGGCAGCGGAATCGTCCGCGTGCTCGTCACGGTGGCGGCCGGTGCGAGCGGTGTGCGCAGCGTTGCGAGCGGCACCGTCTTGGCACCGGGGCCGCTCGTCGCCCCGTAGGCGAACGTGGCCAGCGGCGAGGTGGGCGGGCGGGCGCTGGCCCCGCGGACGCGGCTGGTCAGCGCCTGGATCTTGGGCACCATCTCCTCCCGGACGCGCGCCATCGCCAGCAGCACGTTGCCGACGTTCGCCGGCTTGGCCACGTAGTCACTCGCGCCGCGGGTCAGCGCCTCGATCGTCGCGACCGCGCCGCGCTCGGTCTTGGTGCTGAACATGATCACCGGCAGGCGCGGTGACAGCTTGCGAATGTGCTGCAGCGTCTCGATGCCATCCATCTCGGGCATCTCGACATCGAGGATCACGATATCTGGATTGCACTGCGGGATCTTGGCCAGTGCGATCTTGCCAGTCGCGGCGGTCGCCACGACCTCCATGCCGCGGACCTCGCTCAGCGTCGACGTGACCAGCTTCCGGATCACCACCGAGTCGTCGACCACCAGGATGCGAATTGCCATGTCTCGTCGTCTCGTGCGATTCAGGCGCGCGCGTGGCCGTTGCGATAAACCGGCTTCGCGGAGCGCGCAGGGGCTCCCGAGATCACCGGAATGGGCGAGGTCGAGCGCGCAGCCTCGAACGAGAACCGCGAGATCAGCTGCTTGAGCTCGGCGGCCATCCGCGCGAGCTCGTTGGCGGCGGTCATGGTCTGCGACGCACCGCTCGCGGTGTCCTGGGCGGTCCGCGCAACCGTGGTGATGTTCTGCGCGATGTCGCCGCTGCCGTCGGCGGACTCGGCGATGTTGCGGCTCATCTCGTTGGTGGTCGCGGCCTGCTCCTCGACCGCGCTCGCGATCGTCGTCGAGATATCGCTGATCTGGTTGATGATCTTTGTGATGTGGCCGATCGCCGTGACCGCATCCTCGGTGTCATGCTGGATCGACTCGATCGAGTGACCGATGTCCTCGGTCGCCCTGGCGGTCTCCTTGGCGAGCTCCTTGACCTCGTTGGCGACCACCGCGAAGCCCTTGCCGGCCTCGCCGGCGCGCGCGGCCTCGATCGTGGCGTTGAGCGCGAGCAGGTTGGTCTGCTGCGCGATCGCGGTGATGACCTTCACGACCTTGCCGATCTCGATCGCCGAGGCGCCGAGCTTGGCGACCGTGGCGTTGGTCGTCTCGGTGATCTTGACCGCCTGGATCGCGACGTGCGCCGATTCGCCCGCGCTCTGGGCGATCTCGCGGATCGACGCCGACATCTGCTCGGTGCTGCTCGCGACCGACTGCGTGCTGCGCGAGACCTGCTCGGCCGCGGCCGACACCACCTGGGTCTGCGCCGAGGTCTCGGCCGCGTTCGACCCGAGCTGGTGGCTGACCGACGTGAGCTCCACCGACGACGCGGCCAGCGCGTCGGTATTGCGCGCGATGAATTGGAGCGGCTCGACCAGGGTGTCGAGCAGCGCGTTGGTGCCCGACACCAGCTCGGCGTACACGCCCTTGAACCGCGACGCGTTGCCGCGCATGCCGACGCGGCCTGCGCGCGACGACTCGATCATGGTGCGGAGCTCGGAGACCACCGCGCCGAGCGCGGCCGACGACTGGCGGAACGATTCGGCCAGCGCACCGAGCTCGTCGCCCGCGGTGTACGCGATCTCGCTGTCGAGGTCGCCGTGCGCCATGGCGCGCACCGCGGCCTCGATCTGACGCACCGGCGGGGCGAGCATGCGCGTGATCGCGAACGCGACCGCGATGCCGAGCCCGGCGGCGACCACGACGAGGATCGAGATCCAGAAGTGGGCATGGTCGATCGCGTTCTTGATCCTCAGGTGGGCCCGGGCGGCCACCAGCACGTTGTGCTTGACCAGCTGGCCGGTGGAATCGCGCAGCGCCTCGTAGAGTGGCATCGACGCCTTGAGCGCGATGGCCGCGGCCGAGGCGCCTGGCGCGCCGGCCAGCCGCACCACCTCGTCCTGCGCGCGCTGATGGGCGTCCCACTTGGCCCGCAGATCGGCGAGCGAGCGCTGGGTGTCCTCGCGATCCACCATCGCGGCGTACGCGGACAGCCGGGCGACGAACAGCGCCGAATCGAGCTCCAGGTGCTGGATGTACCTCTGGCGCTCGGCGGCGGTTCCGGAGAGGATCACGCCGAGCATGTGGCGGCGCGACTGCGCGGCCGAGTCGGCGAGCTCGGTGGTCTGGATGACGCCGGGCAGCGCCTCCTGCGTCAGAGCGCCGACCTCGTGGTCGATCGCCGACAGCTGGGTGACCGCGAACGCCACGACTGCCACGCCGAGTCCGATCACGACGAGGAACGCGGTGACGAGCTTGGTGCCGATCCTGCGGTTGTTGAACCAGTTCATAGCTTCCTGCCGATCAGTTGGCGCTCTGCGACGCGGGGCGGGGTGCGCTCGCGCGGGGGTGCGGGGGCTCGCGCTCGGCGGCCTCGCTGTGGCCCGGGCGCTGACTGTCGAACGAGAACTTCGTGATCAGCTGCTTGAGCTCGGCCGCCATGCGCGCGAGCTCGGTCGCCGCGGTCATCGTCTGGCTCGCGCCGCTCGCCGTGTTGTGGGCGACCAG
>DATIPJ010000493.1:0-6559 GCA_035472155.1 Kofleriaceae bacterium | reverse complement strand
CCACGAGCGACTCGCCGCGGTGCTTCCACAGCGCCTCGGCGACCGCGTCGAGCGTGCCCGCGTCGGCCGCGTCGGCTGCCTCGCCCGGGTCGCCCGCGCCGGCGCGCTTGGCGACTCGCGACAGCAGCCCGAGCGCCACGCCGGCGATCGCCGACGGAGCGACCGCGACGCGCTGGTCGGCGTTGCTGCCGGTGACCGACATACCGGGCTCGAACTGGACGTGCAGGCCGGGCGGCTGCTCCGGCGTGCGGCCGCGCGCATACTGGCGGGCGAACTCGACGGGTGATAGCCACGTGCCGAGGAAGTCGGCATCGAGACTGACGATCACGCGCGCCTTGTCGAATGCGTAGTGCGGAATCAACGCCCGGCCGAACACCTGAGCGCTCGCGGCGCGCAGCGCGCTGGCGGACACCGCGTCGTACATCACGTGGCGGAATCCCGGGTACGCCGTCTTCCATCGCTCGATGATCGACAGCAGCGATGGGCTGGTGATCGTCGACGACAGCAGCACGACCTTGCCCTGCTTGGCGCGCGCCTCGCCGAGCTGTGCCTTGACGTGCTCGTCGATCTGGTGCCATGCGGCGGGCTTGCCGCTGAACAGCGGGCCGCGCAGCCGCTCGTTGTCGTACAGCGAGAGCACCGTGGCCTGACCGGTGGCGCAGGTCGCGCCGCCGAACAGCTCGGACAGCTCGTTGCCCTCGATCTTGATCGGGCGGCCGTCGCGCTGCTTGACCACGAGGCTGCACGCCGACGCGCAGCCGTTGCACGTCGTCGCGTAGTAGTTCGCGACGCCGGGCACCAGCTCATCGCTGGCGACCGCCATCGGGACTGCCTTCTGCTCGGGGGCGCGGCACGCGGCGAGGGCCGCGGCGGACACGCTGAACCCCATGACGGTCATGAAGTCGCGGCGCGTCGTGCCGCTGTCGTCGCTGCCATCGCCGTCCTCGTCGCTGAAGTCGTGCTCGCCGGTCGTCGGATCGATCGGCGGCAGGCCGCCCGGGAACTCGCCCTTCAGCGAGGGCCCATTGCGACGTTCCTCGAGGCTCTTCCAGTATTCTGGTGGTCGCCTCGGGCCGAGCGTCACCAGCTTGTCGGTTGCACCTTTGCAGTGGTCGCTCATGGGCTCCTCAGTAGTGACAGCTGACGCAGTCGGTGCCGGTGACGGGCTTGGGGGCCTCGGAGAACCGGCGCCCTGCGCGCGCGAGCGTGTTGGTCGGGATGTCGGCGTGCTCGCGATGGCAGCGCAGGCACCAACCCATGGTCAGCTCCTCGTGCTGCTCGACGCGCGGCATCGTCTCGATGTTGCCGTGGCAGTTCTGGCACACGATGCCCGACAGCACGTGCCGGCTATGGTTGAAGTAGACGAAGTCGGGCAGGTTGTGGATCTTGGTCCAGGCGACCAGCGGCTTGTCGAGCTGAGCGGCTTCCTTGAAGCGCTCGATCTCGATCGTCTGCTTCTCGAGCAGCCCGTGGCAGTTCATGCACACGCTCGACGATGGGATCCCGGCGTGCCGGCTCGTCCGCGCACCGTAGTGGCAGTACAGACACGGCACCTTGTTATCGCCGGCGTGGAGCTTGTGCGAGAACGCGATCGGCTGCTCCGGCTTGTAGCCCTGCTGCATGCCCTGGCGGAACAGCCGCCGCACGCCGGTGGCCGCGGCCACCACCGCGATCACGAGCACGATGAGAATGATCAATGGTCGCATGGGGAGCTCAGCTATGTTCCTGTGCGTTGTCCGCCTTCGCCGTCAGATCGATGGCGTCCTCCTCGGGCCACAGCCACTTCGCCGGGCTCATCCTCGCCATCGCGCGCCGCCCGACCCGCGTTCCTGCGTTGATCGGCTGCACGACCATGTCGACGGCGCGGTTGAGCAGCGACACCGCGATCAGCGCGGCGCTCGTGAACGGGACGAGCGCGATGATCGCGAACCACGACAGCACGTGGAGCCGGACCAGGAACGGCATGTCCTCGATGAGGTGAGTCGCCGGCGCGCCGCGTGCGAGCGAGGCCATGTAGGGCGCCAGCGTGCCGGCCGACCACGACGACCCCCAGCGGTAGAGGATCGCGACGACGAGGCCGGACACCAGCGCCATGCAGAACAGCGACAGCAGCACGCAGTCGGCGATCTCCTGCAGCGTGGCGCGCGGCGACGCGACGGTCTTGCCGATGTGCTGGCGCATGATCTTCACCCAGCCGATCAGCGCGACGACGCCGAGCAGGAACCCGCCGTCCTCGAGCAGGTAGAGCCGGACTGGCACGCCGTTCCACGCCAGGATCGATCGAGGAATCAAGAGGCCGAGCAGATGGAGCGCAAACGTGACCGCGAGGCCGACGCGCCACAGCGTTCCTCCACTGAACATCTTCCATGCGGCACTGCCAGCTGCGCGTGCGCCCTCGGGATCCCGGCGCGACATCGCAAGTCGGAGTCCGATTCCCACAAGCAAGACAAGTAGGGCAGCATACGGGAAAGCAAGGAAGAGTAGCTCTCCCTCGAGGCGCGAGCCGTGCGTGACCCGCTGGATGATGCTGGTCTTGGGCGTCCACGCGACGCGCTTGGCCGCCGCGGTGGTCCCCGGCGCCGCCGCCGAGCCCGGTGTCGCAGGCCCGCCGTTGTTATCGACCGTCTTGGCGCCCACGGGCGTCGGACGGCTCGAGTTTCCCGACTGGTTGGTCAGCGCACACTGGCGCAGATACGCTTTGAGTGCAAACGACTCGGTGGGCGTGAGGAACAATGGCTGAACCGACTCCGGCTGGCGATCCGTGCACGGATGCTTCAGGAAGTTCGTCATCGCGACGTCCTGATAGTCGGAATAGATGTCGGTCAGATCGAACGCGAGCGTGCCGCCACTGCTGCCGCTCGTGTCGCGGATGCTGTGACAGGTGCCGCACGCGCTGCCGCCGAGCGCCAGCTTGCGCTCGCCGTGGAACAGCTGGCGTCCGGTGTCGAGCTCGACGGGCGTCGCCGTCTCGGCCAACCGAGCGTCCGGTTCCTGCTGCTCGGGGCCGTTGATGCCGAGCCAGTCGAGGATGCTGTTGACCTGCTCCTCCGAGAGATCGACCCAGTCGGGCATCCGCTGCTGGTTGAACTGCGCGAACAGCCCGGTCGCGATCTCGTCGCCGCTCTCGATCACCTTCGACGACGATCGGATGAACTTCAACAGCCACGCGCGCTGCCGCCGCTCGGTGACGCCCTTGAGATCGGGCCCCACCTTCACGCCCTTGCCGAACGTGTGACACGCGGTGCAGCGCGTGGTGAAGATCTTCTTTGCTTCCGCTGCGTCCGCGTGTGCGCTGCGGGACGACAGCCCGAAGCCGACGAAGACTGCAGCGACCAATGCCGCGCGCATGGCGCTGGCTCGAATGGAAATCCCACCAGACATCACGATGAGGCCCCTCCGTCGCAGTAGATGCGTTCTTTGGTGCTGAAGGGAGTTTGTGCCCTTCTGGCGGTGCGGCGCGATTTACTCAGATCGACTTTCATGGTGCAAGCGAATAATCGAGATACAGTTTCCCAGCGGAATCCTGACACCTGAGGACATGTAATCTACGAAGCACGGCGCGAACGAACTTTTGAATAGGTGCGAGAGCGACCATCGTTATTCGAGGCGCAGTCGAACAGCCTTACTGGCCGACATCGTTAGTGAGCAAAACCGGGCTTCCGCCGTGGCGGTGAAACGCTAACGCCAGTCAAACGCTATCGACTGGTCGTGATCCCCATGCGCCACAGCGGTCCGCACGCATTTCGCGTTGCGTGCAATGCGCCTGAGCAACGCAGCTCCCGCTGTTGCGGCGAGCGTTGGCGCAACCGGATAGTCCGCGTTCGAAGTCGCGAGTCCGCACCTAATCCGATGCCGTCTTTTCCCAATTCCTCAGAAATCTGAGAGGTGCGACAGGCCGAGGACGCATAGCTGCGGCAGAACCGCGCAGGTCCGGCCTGCTGAAGCCGCTCTCGGACGCAATTCTTCCGGTGGGTTGCACCGTCTGCGCGCGCGACTGCAACTTTCCCGGACATTGCCTCTTTCCCTACGCAACAACGATGCCGCGGCGTCCGAACGGCATCTCGCTCGATGCTCCAAACGTCGAATCTCAGTTTTCTGAGAGGGGTCGAGCGACGAGCACTTCGCGAGGAGGCTGCCTCACAACCCGAAGCTCAGATCACTGCGGCAGATCGTCGCAAGCAGAGGCGCTGTCTGTGCGGCAAATCGTCGCAACCGAGTCCGCAAGACAACTCCTGATTGCAGCCGATTCTTCGACGGAGTACGACTGCGGCAATTCGTCGCAACAACGTTCGCAGAATCCATATCTGAGATTCAAGTTTCTCTATCTTCGCGAGTGCGGCAGATCGTCGCGCCGCGAAGGCGACGAGTCGTAGTGGTCTGTCCCCATACCGTGATGGACAGCGCTACTGCAATGCATTCTGCGGCATGTGGCGGAACGTCGCGATTAACGTTTAGCCACGGTGACCAATTCATAGCTTTTTGAGTCTCGTTTTCAGTTCGTTCCGGGGAGCAGGCTCGGGGTGAACGCAGGCCCTACCGACGACGAGTATGGCGAGCGCCATGACAGCTTCCCTATCCGCCAATACCACCCTGTGCGATGGGGCCAGTGGACAAGCATTCTGCGGAAGCGAAGTCAGTACAAGGCTGAATACGACTTCGCGACGCCGCAGCGCCTCAGTTCATCCAGCGCGGACCGTTCGGCTTGTTGTCGTCGTCGTCGGGCTCGGACTCAAGCGGATCTTCGCCGGGCCACGGCACGTAGGGCGGCGCGATCACCTGCGCACCCGGCTCGCTGTGCGCCGCGCGCTCCTCGACATCCCACTGCGCGAGGCGTCGACGGTTCTGCCGTCGCCGCCGCCACCACGCGAGCGCGAGCAGGAGCGCGCACAGGGCCCACAGCGCGAGCCCCAGCAGGCCGATCGGCGCCAGCATGTAGCGGTCGCCGAGCTCGCCGCGCCACTCGTTGAATAGTCCGTGCAGCGGCTTACCGAATGCGTGCATCGCGGCGGTGTCGAGATCCGAGCCGCGCCCGATCTCGCGCAGGAAGCGGCGGAACGGCCAGCGGTCGCCATCATCGCTCGGATCCTCCCAGCGCCCGCGTCGCGACAGGAAGCCGACGAAGTCATAGCTCTCGGCGTAGGCGCGGTTGGCGGGCAGCTCCTCGGCGGGGAACGTCACGTCGAGCTGGTCGAGCGGGATGACGCCGCCCAGCCACGCCATGCCGGCGAGCGTCTCGGTGCGCTCCCACGACCATTCGGCCGAGTGCTGGTACGCGAAGCCCTCGTGCAGCCAGCGCGGCGCGCGCTCGCCGAGCGCCGCTCCGAGCGCGATGTGCGCGAGCTCGTGGCGCAAGGTCGCGTGCGGATCGGCGACCACCGCCTTGCGTCGCATCGCCACGCTGATCACCCCGAGGTCGGGATACGCGACGCCGATCGCCCACGGAGGCGCGCCGCGTCCGGCGGGCGCGACCGCGGCCAGGTCCGCGGCGTCACGGACCAGCCGGACCTCGATCGTGCGCGGCGTCGGCGAGTCGAGCAGGTCGGCGGCGATCCGCTCGAGCTCGCGCTCCGACGACGCCGCGAGCTCGCGCGCCACTCCTTCGAGCCCGGGCTCGGCGAGCACGGTGATCCGGCCCGCGCGCGCAGCGGGCTCGAGGCGCGGCGCCGCCCACGCGGGCATCGCCCACGCGATCAGCGCGAGCACGAGCGTGAGGAGGGCGCGGGCTGCGCTCGGCCTACTCATGGGAAGTGCAGCTCCACCCGCTGACGATCACTGGCGCTGTCGTGGGCGTAGATGATGGCGCCACCGATCGCCGCGGCACCTGCGATCGCTGCATAGACCCACCACTTGGTCGGCTTCTCGGGCTCGTCCTTGCGCCCGCCGCGATCGCCGTCGCCGCGGCGCTCCTCGACGAGCAGCGGGCGATCCGGGTCGGGCGCGTGCGAGCTCCATGCCCGCACGCGATCGGCGACCACCGCCAGTACGCGACTGGCGTCGCTGATCGGCCCGTTGCCGTCGTCGCCACCGAGCGCGTGCGGTGGCTCGGACATGCCGATCCGTCCCCACGCCTCGATCGTATCGCCGCGCCGCACGAGCGCGACGCGCACCCGTGTACGGGCGAGCACCCAACCGAGCTCGGGGAGCGGCGGCATCTTGCCCTTCCAGGCGGCGATCTTGCGCGCGAGGTCGCTGTACGTTCCTCCCGCCTCGGCCAGCGGGATGCGCACCGTCTTCTGCGTGCGCACGGCGGTGCCCGCCGCCCAGCCGCGCTGGTTGCCGAGCGCCGCGGCCAGCACGTGCTCTCCCGCGGCCAGCTCGATCTTGAGCGGCGACGTGCCGGCCATGCGGAAGTCGATCCAGATCGCCGCACCCGGGAGCTCGGTCTCGATCGTCACCTCGACGAGCTCGCGGTCGGCGATGGCGTCGATCTCGGGATACTTGGCCCACACCGCGGCCGGCACGTCGGGCGAGCCGCCCAGCGCGCGCAACTGGTTGGCCGCGGTGATCGCGGCAGCGAGCTGGTTGTCGCGGTCGGCGCACAGGAGCACGAGGCTCCACG
>DATIPJ010000492.1:0-8686 GCA_035472155.1 Kofleriaceae bacterium | reverse complement strand
GCCGATCAGATCGACCGCGAGCCCGCGCCGCCAGAAGCGCTGGCGATCGTACGGCCGCAGCCGCTCGAGCGCGATGATCGCGAGCGCCCCGGCGACGATCATCGCCGGGGCTGCCAGCGCCCAGGTCACGACGGCGCAGAGGCGACGCGGCGCAGCTTGCTGCGGCTCGCCAGCTCGCTGGCGTGGACGCGCTTGATGCCATCGCCGAACGCGCGCTCGATGTCGCGGATGTTCTGGACCAGGCGCATGAAGCCGCCGACCTCGACGCTCGCCGCCTGGTCGGTGCCCCACATCGCGCGGTCGAGCGTGAGGTGGCGCTCGACGAAGCACGCGCCCATCGCGACCGCGGCCCAGGTCGGCGACAGGCCGACCTCGTGGCCGGAGTAGCCGATCGGGCGGTCGTCGTAGCGCCGGCGAAGCGTCGCGATCATGTTGAGGTTGATCGCCTCGACCGGACACGGATAGCTCGACGTCGAGTGCGCGATCAGAAGATCGCGCCGGCCGGCGGCATCGACCGCCGTCTCGATCTCGTCCATCGTCGACATTCCGGTCGAGATGATGAGCGGGCGGCCGGTCGCCTTCATCGCGCGCAGCAGCGCATGATCGGTCAGCGATGCGGAGGCGGCCTTGTAGCACGGCGGATCGAAGCGCTCCATGAATTCGACCGCGGCCTCGTCCCACGCCGAGGCGAACCACTGGATGCCTCGGTCGCGGCAATAGCTATCGATCGCCACGTAGTCGGCCACGCTGAGCTCGATCCGGTGGCGATAGTCGATGTACGTCATGCGGCCCCACGGCGTGTCGCGCTCGATCAACCATTGATCCTTGGGCACGCACAGCTCGGGCGTGCGCTTCTGGAACTTCACGGCATTGCAGCCGGCGAGCACCGCGCCGTCGATCATGCGCTTTGCGATCTCGACCGAGCCATTGTGATTGATCCCGATCTCGGCGATCACGTAAACGGGGTGACCGTCGCCAACGAGCTTGTTACCGATCCGGACGTCGCTTCTCATGGTTGACCTCCGCTGTTCGCAGGCCGAGGAGCCACTCCGCGAATTCGCGGAACGCGCCCCGCCCACCGGGTGCATCGCAGACGTAATGAACGCGATCGCGGACGCGCGGCATGGCGTCCGCAGGAGCTGCCGTGAGCCCGACCGCCCCGATCGCATCGAGGATGTCGAGGTCGTTGAGATCGTCGCCGATGTAGGCGAGCTGATCGAGCGTGGCGCCGGCCTCGTCGAGCATGCGCGGCAGGTGCGCCCGCTTGTCGCGCACGCCGGTCCACAGCCGGACCTCGAGCTTGTGCGCGCGCGGCGCGATCAGCGCGGGCGGCTCGCGGGTCAGCACCGCGGTCGCGATCCCGTGGTTGCGCAGCCGCTCGACGCCCATGCCATCGCGCACCGAGTACGCCTTCATCGCCTCGCCGGCGGCGGAGACGTACACCCTGCCGTCGGTGAGCACGCCATCGTTGTCGGTGACGACCAGCGCGAGCCGCTCGGCGCGCGCCGCGGCATCGCGCGGACAGGCGGCCGTGGTCACCATATGGTGAAGCCTCCGTCGACGACCAGGTTCGCGCCGGTCATGTACGACGACGCGTCGCTGGCGAGGAACACTGCGGCGCCGGCATAGTCGCGCGGCGTGGCCATGCGGCCGAGCGGCGTGCGCGCGCAGTAACTGGCAATGAAGTGCTCGGCCTGGCCGTTCTCGACGCCGCCGGGCGAGAGCGCATTGACCCGGATGCCGGCCGAGCCCCAGTACGCGGCCAGATAGCGCGTGAAGCCGAGCACCGCGGCCTTGCTCGTCGGGTACGCGGGCCCCTTGAAGAACGGCTGCTTGCCGTCGGGCGTGCGGTACAGCGACTGATCGGGCGCGACGATGCCATAGGTCGACGCGACGTTGATGATCGATCCACCCGTGCGGCCACCCGTGCGGCCGCCCGTGCGGCCGACCATGGCGCCGCCCAGCACCTGGCAGCACAGGAACGTGCCGGTGGTGTTGGCGTCGAGCGAAGCGCGCCAGCGCTCGAGGTCGTAATGCTCGAACATCGAGTCGCGTGCGGCCGAGGCGCCGAACTTGTCGTCGATCGCCGCGTTGTTGATCAGCGCGTCGATCCGGCCGAATCGATCGAGGATCGCGGCGAGCAGCGAGACCAGGCTGTCGCGCTTGGTGATGTCGGCGCCGTGGCCCATCGCCTCGCCGCCGAGCGCATGCGCGCGGTCGACGCACGCGCCGTGATCGAGGTCGGTGAGCACGACGCGGCCGCCCGCCTCGGCGAGCGCGTGCGCCAGCTCGCGGCCGATCAGCCCAAGCGCGCCGGTGACCACGCAGACCTTGCCGCCGAGGACGATCACGTCGCGCTCCGGGGCCGGCGCGGTGGATTGCCCAGCCGCCGAAACACCGGCTCCACCGGGCGGCCGCGCAGCGCGCCGGCGAGCGTGCCCGCGGCGACGTGGTCGGCGAGCGCCGGCACGATCTCGCGATAACAGCCGAGCAGATACCCGATATCGCTGTCGCGGTGCGCCCACGACAGGTTGTGAAAGCCGCTCCACAGCACGCCGCGCCGGATCAGCTCCTGCTGGACGTAGGACCTGGCGAGCAGCGGATCGACCGCGCCCGGATCGAACACCACCAGCGTCCGCGCATCCATCCCGAGGCAGCGGCTCCAGCGGATGTCGCGCTCGGCGCAGATCTGCGCGTAACCCTCGCGCAGCACGCGGCCGCGCGCCGCGAGCGTCTCGGGCACGTTGCGCCGGCGCAGCTCGGGAATCGTCGCCGCGGCCGCCGCCAGCGACAGCGCCTCGCCGCCGAACGTGGTGTAGAAGAACACGTCGCGCTCGAGGAGCTGCATCGCATCGGCGCGCCCTGCGAGCACCGACAGCGGCATGCCGTTTGCGATCGCCTTCGAATAGCACGCCAGGTCGGCGCGCACGCCGAATCGCTCCTGCGCGCCGCCGAGCGCGAGCCGGAACCCGGTCCACATCTCGTCGAACACCAGCAGCGCGCCGTGCTCGTCGCACAGCGCGCGGACGCCCTCGAGGAAGCCGGGCTGCGGCATCTCGACCACCATCGGCTCGAGGATCACGCACGCGGTGTCGACATCGATCGCGTCGCGCACGGTGTCGAGGTCGTTGTAGTCGAACGTCGAGACCAGGTCGCGCGTCGTGTGCGGGATGCCGGTGCCGCGATCGGTCGTCGCGATGTACCAGTCGTGCCAGCCGTGGTAACCGCAGCACACCACGCGCTCGCGGTCGGTGAATGCGCGCGCCACGCGGATCGCCGCCGAGGTCACGTCGGCGCCGGTCTTGGAGAACCGCACGCTCTCGACGTTGGGCACGGTCGCGCGGATCAGCTCGGCGACCTCGACCTCGAGCGGATGCATCAGCGAGAACGTGATGCCGTCGCCGAGCTGGGTGCGGATCGCCTCGTCGATCACCGGGTCGGCGTAGCCGAGCGACAACGGCCCTACCGCCATGGTCATGTCGAGGTACTCGTTACCGTCGACGTCCCACACGCGTGCGCCGCGGCCGCGCGTCAGATACATCGGCGCCACGCCCTGGATGTGCTGGCCGGGGCCCTTGGCGAGCGTCTGCGTGCCACCCGGGATGAGCTGCCTGGCGCGCTCCCACAGCGACTTCGAGCGCGCGATCACCGGGTCCTTGCTGTTGGGCCCGACGCGGTTCGCGCCCTGCGGACAATCGATCCGCTTGAGGATGCGCGCGGCGATCTGCGCGCCGCTGAAGCCTTCGCGCACCAGCAGCTCGGGCAAGAGCGCCGCCTTGAACCAGCGCTCGGCGAGCGCGATCGGCATGACGTCGCGGCGCAGCCCGGCGCGCACCAGCAGCTCGCAGACGATCGAGTACAGCCCCCCGGTCTGCAGATGATCCTCGAGCGTGACCACGAGGCGGGTGTCGACGGCGGCCGCGAGCACCGCTGCCTCGTCGAGTGGCTTGGGCATGCGCACGCTGAGCACGCGTGCGGTGACGCCGGCGGCGGCGAGCAGGGCGCGCGCCTCGAGCGCCTCGCCGACGAGCATGCCGAAGGTCAGGATCGCCACGTCGTCGCCGTCGGCCAGCGTCTCGATCCGGTGCGGCTGTCCGGCGTGCGGATGGTCGAACCCGGCGCCGGTGGCCGGATACCGGATGTAACAGGGCGCTGGATCGGCGAGCAGCGTCGGCAGCGCCGCCGCGAGGTCGGCCTCGTCGGCGGGGCAGAAGACCTTCATGCCCGGGATGCCGCGCATGATCGCGATGTCCTCGATCGCCTGATGGGTCGGGCCGTTGGCCTCCGAGAGGAAGCCCGGTACGCCGCCGACCAGCTTGACCGGGAGGCGCGCGATGCCGATGTCGGTGCGAATGAACTCGTACGCGCGCATCGTGAGGAATGCGGCGAGCGCGTGCACGATCGGCTTGCGCCCGCGCAGCGCGAGGCCCGCGGCCATGCCGATCATCGTCTGTTCGGCGATGCCGACGTCGATGAACCGACTGCCCAGCGCGGCGGGCAGCGAGCGGATCGCCGCGCGGTTCTCGGCGGTCATCACGACCAGATCGGGATCGCTCGCGGCGAGCGATTGCAACGTGCGTTCGTAGGCGTTCATCGGATCACCAGGGGGGGCGAGGTCAGCTCGGTCGCGGCGGCGCCGTGCAGCTCGACGATCAGCTGCTCGACCTCCGGCGGCGTGAGCTTCACGAACCAGCGCTCGGGCTTGCCCTCGAGCGACGGCAGTCCCTTGTTGCGGACGGTGTCGGCGATGATCACGCTCGGCTTGCCGCGCTGGAGCGGCAGCTCGGCGAATGCGCGATCGAGCTGCTCGAAGTCGTGCCCGTTGACCCGGATCGCGCGCCAGCCGAACGCCTCCCACTTGGATGCGATCGGCTCGAGCGGGATCAGCTCCTCGGTCGCGACGTTGGCCTGAAAGCCATTGCGATCGATGATCGCGACCAGGTTGTCGAGCTTGTGTGCCGCGGCGACCAGCGCCGCTTCCCACACCGAGCCCTCGTCGCACTCGCCGTCGCCGAGGATGACGAACACGCGGCTCGGCCCGCCGCGCAGTCGGACGTCGGTCGCGATCCCCGCACCCACCGAGAGCAGGTGCCCGAGCGAGCCGGAGTGAAACTCCACGCCCGGCACCCCGCGGTTGGGATGCCAGTACAGGACGTCGTCGGGATCGAGGTGGTGCGCCAGCCGGCCCGGCGCCAGGAAGCCGAGCTCGGTCAGCGTGGCGTACAGCGCCGGCACGTCGTGGCCCTTCGAGAGCAACAGGTAATCGCGGTCCGGATCGTCCCCGGTGAGCGGCGACACCCGCAGCACGCGCGTGTACAGGTGGACCAGCAGGTCGGCGCATGACAGCGACGCGCCGAGGAAGCAGCCGCCGCCGCGCGTCATGCGGATCACGTGCTCGCGGACCTTGATCGCCAGGTGAGGCCTGGTGAACGTCATGGCGTGGCTCCTTGCCCGAGCGTTCGCAGCTCGCCGGGGTGGCTCTGGTACCAGCTGGTGCCGAAGTGCATCGCGTTGTGTGCGCGCAGCGCGGGCCGCGCCTCGAGTAGCTCGACGATCTCCGCCAGCGTGAAGTGGCGGTCGCGCGACCACAGCTCGTCGTAGACCGCGCGGATCACCGCGTAGTCCTCGTGGTAGTCGAGCGTCAGGCGATAGCGCGCGCTCCCGTCGCGCCCGGTCTCCCACTCGACGTTGCGGGTGACGAAGCGCTCGGGGTTGTCCCACAGAAATGGCGTGGTGTGCTCGCGGTCGAGCGGCCGCGTGGCCTCGCGCCAGGCGGTCTCGAGTGCGCCGCGCGTCATCACCTCGACGTCGAAGCCGTCGGGCCACGTCGGCGGATGCAGGTTCGACACGTAGTCGACGTCGTCCTCGGCGAGGAATGCGCCGACCACGCGGTCGATCGTCGCCGGATCGATCAGCGGGCAGTCCGACGGGATCTTGACCACGATATCGGCTGCGGTCGCGCGCCCGGCGGTGACGTGGCGATCGAGGCAGTCGGTCGAATGCCCGCGCACCCAGGCGACGCCGGCGGTCCGCGCGATGTCGCAGATCTCGTCGTCGATCGGCAGCGTGGTCGTCGCGACCACGACCTCGCTCGGCGTGCGCGCGGCGCACACGCGCTCGACCATGCGCTGGAGCAGCGGCGCGCCCGCGGCGCATAGCAGCACCTTGCCCGGCAAGCGGTTCGACCCGGTGCGGGCCTGGATCACCACGGTGACCTTCATGCGGCTCCTTTCAACGCCTCGGCGGTGCGGCGCAGCGCGAGCACGTCGCGGCACACCGCGGCGATGTTCTTCGCGGCGCGCCCGTGCTGCACCGGCAACATCGCGCGGTGCGCCTCGAGATCGCGATAGCTGTACGTCGGCTTGGCCAGCGCGAGCCCGACGTACGCCAGCGTCGACCACTCGGTGACCAGCGTGTGGCAGTTCGCGGCGAGCTCCTCGCCCGAGCCGCTGGTCAGCGCGCGCGCATGCGGCGCCCACTCGCGCACCTCGTCGACCGCGCGCGCCATGCGCTCGTTGGGGTGAAACTTGAATACCAGCGGCCGGTCGCCCGCGATCTCGAGCGCCCATCGAATGAACCGCTTGCGATCATCGCGGCGGAACGTCTCGCGCCCGTCGGACGTGCATGCCAGCACGCAGCCCTCGATCCAGTGCCCGGGCCGCAGGTAGCCGGCGAAGTTGTCAAAGTTGGGAAGGCCGGTCACGACCATCCGCTCGGCGTGCGCGCCGCGCTCGACGAAGTCCCTGCGGTAGCCCTCGCTCGCCACGCAGTAGCGGTCGTACGCGTGCGACAGCCCGGTGCACGCCGTGCCCGCGGCCCAGCGCGGCAGCGGCAGCCACGGCACGTGCTCCATGACCCGCCACCAGAACAGCTTGGGATCGATCATGCCCTCCTGCACGCCGACCAGGGGGATCCCGGCGATGTTCGACGGCACGATCAGGTCCGAGCACGTGACGACGAGGTCGTACCCGCCGCGCACACCGCCGAGGTCGGTCGCGAGGCCGTGGCTCTCGAGGTACGCCAGGCACTTGCGGCGAAAATCGTGGCCGAGCGCCACGAACTCGAGCAGGTGCGCGCGGCGCAGCACGTCGAGCGTCGACCAGTCGTCGCAGTAGTACGGCGTGAATGTGCGATCGCAATCGCTCAGCTCGTTCGCGATCGCGTGCATCGTCGTCGTGTGGTTGCGGTTGCCGCAGATCAGCAGCACGCGGGGACGCGGATGGAAGATGAGATCGTTCGACATCACAGGGGCCCTCCGAGCCCGGCGCCGAGCGGCGCGGCGACGCTGACGGTGCTCGCGGTCTCGTGCGGATGCCGGCGCTCGAGCGCGAGCAGCACGACATACCCGACCGCGATCCACACCAGCTCCTTGGTGCGCTTGACCACGACGAACGCCGCCGCGAGCGGCGCGGCGACACCGAACGCCGACAGGAATGCGAGGTAACCGGCGTCCTGGATCCCGAGGCCGGCCGGCACGAAGAACGCCGCGTTGCGCGCGAACACCACGGCCGCCTCCATCGCGAGGACACCGCGCAGGTCGAGATCGATCCCGACCAGCCGGCACAGGAGGTACGTCTCGCCGGTCTCGACCAGCCACGCGGCGAGCAGCAGCAGCCACGATACCGCGAGCCGGCCGCGGCGCGCACCGAGCGCGGCGAACGCGCTGTCGGTCGCATCGAAGCCGGCGCGGCGGGCCTCGAGCGCGGCGCGCAGCCGCTTCGACGGCACCCGGGCCAGCGCGCGGCGCGCCCGGTCGGCGATCGACACCGAGATGAGCGCCAGCCCGAGCCCGACCGCGATCAGCGCGAGCACCGCGGCGGCGCCGGCCACGTACCACGCCAGGCTCTCGGTGCCGACCACAGCGTCCGAGGCCCGGACATACAGCGCGTGTCCCGCCGCGAGCGCGATGCCGAGGTACGCCGCCTCGGCGAGCGCGAGCAGGCAGCGCTTGATCCCCACGCTGGCGATCGTGTGCGCGAGCGGCAGCCGGGTCAGGCGATGCAAGAGGTACGGCTTGAGCGACTCACCGATCAGCGAGCCGCCCGGCATCGTCAGCAGCACCGCCTCGGTCGACAGCCGGATCTCGATCAGCCGCAGCCAGCCAACGCGCCCGCCCAGCCCGCCGAGCAGCGTGCGCCACGCCAGCGCATCGAGCGCGATCTGGAGGAAGAACGGCAGCAATCCGAGCGCGAGCAGCGGCCCGACCGACGCGATCACCGGCATCGCGCCGCGTACATCGGAGCGCGCCAGCACCACCACGAACGCAGCCACACCGGCCAGCCAGAACAGCCAGCGAAGCATTCGTGCGATCGGCCGGGGCAACAAGCACCGTCAGCCTGGTCCACGTACGCGTCGTGGTCGCGGCGACTCCGTGACGGAGGCGGAGCAGATTACGACACTCCCGATCTCGAATCGGTGGCGCGACCGTGACCGCGCGATGAAGCTCGACGACCTCGATCTCGGTAGGTCTGCGGATGCTGATGCGAGGTCTTCCGACGCCACCGCCACCTCTACGCCTGGCGTTGGCGGACGAATTGACGAATCAGCGGCCCAGCCACCCAGGTACATCTGCCGAAAGGTACGCAACCTACAGATCCGCGACCGCGAGTCGCATACAGTCCCAAGGAGCGTTCACGGATCACAGTGCGCAACGTCGACTCGACCCCAGAAGAGAGCGCCCTGACCG
>DATIPJ010000491.1:0-4305 GCA_035472155.1 Kofleriaceae bacterium | reverse complement strand
CGATCTCGAGCCGGCCGACCAGACCCGCCTCGTTCATGCTGCGCTCGATCTGCTCGCCGCTCGGATAGCCGGCGACGTGCTGGCGCAGCCGCTCGAGCGCATCGTGGCGGTCGTGCTTGACCAGCACCTCGCGATACAGGTCGTGGAACTCCTCGAACGTGCCGGCCAGCGGCAGCGTGCAGCGCACCTCGCCGCCCGGCCTGGCGACGCGCGCGAAGTCGCGCAGCGCGACCTCGATGCTGGGCATCTCGCCCAGGCCGAGGTTGCACACCACCAGATCGTACACATCGTCGGCGAACGATAGCCGCGGCAGCGCGCTCTCGGTGCGAAAGTAGACGCCCTTGCCCCCGAGCGGCCCCATCTCGGCCACCTTGCGGCGCACGACGTCGAGCATCGCGCTCGACTCATCGATGGCGATCAGCCGCGACCCATCGGTCATCCGGCGCAAGATCTCGATCGTCGGGTAGCCGGTGCCGCACGAGATGTCGAGCACCTGACCGCGATCGGGCACCGACAGGTTGCGCAGCAGGAGCTTGCCAAACCGCACTCCCCAGCACGGCGCGATCTCCTCGTCATATATGCGCGCGAGCTTCTCGACCCTGAACATACGCTTGGCCTGATCGGTCACGACGAGCACCTCACCACGGTGCCGATCGACAATACCAAACCAAGCTCTCGCGTCCGTGAAAAATTCCCTCCGCGGCTGTCATCCGTGCGCTGACGGAACAACGCGCGGACGCCGGGATGAGACGCGTCGGCACACTGTGCGAGAACGCCGTCGTCCGGCAGACTCAGATTCTCGTCGTCTCGTCAGTGCTCGTCGCCGCCGGCGTAGATCTTCTGTCCGCGCTCGCGGAATTCGGCCGCTTTTGCCGCGAGCCCGGCCTCGATCTCCGCCGCCGCTTCCTGCTGCTTGGCGATCTCGCGCACTTCCTCGGTGATCTTCATCGAGCAGAACTTGGGACCACACATCGAGCAGAAGTGCGCACCTTTGGCTGCCGGCGCGGGCAAGGTCTCGTCGTGGAAGTCCTTCGCGGTGTCCGGATCGAGCGAGAGATGGAACTGATCTTGCCAGCGGAACTCGAAGCGCGCCTTGCTGAGCGCGTCGTCGCGCAGGTGCGCGCCGGGATGGCCCTTCGCGAGGTCGGCGGCGTGGGCCGCGATCTTGTACGCGATCACGCCGGCCTTGACGTCGTCGCGATCGGGTAGGCCGAGGTGCTCCTTCGGCGTCACGTAGCACAGCATCGCCGTGCCGAACCAGCCGATCATCGCGGCGCCGATCGCGCTCGTGATGTGGTCGTACCCAGGTGCGATGTCGGTGGCCAGCGGCCCGAGTGTGTAGAACGGCGCCTCCTTGCAGATCTTCATCTGCAGGTCGACGTTCTCCTTGATCTTGTGCATCGGCACGTGGCCCGGGCCCTCGATCATCGTCTGCACGTCGTGCTTCCACGCGATGTCGGTCAGCTCGCCCAGGGTGTCGAGCTCGGCGAGCTGCGCGCGGTCGTTGGCATCCGCGGTCGATCCGGGCCGTAGCCCATCGCCGAGCGAGAACGCCACGTCGTACTTCTTCATGACCTCGCAGATCCGCTCGAACTCGGTGTAGAGGAAGTTCTCCCGGTGGTGCGAGAGGCACCACTTGGCCATGATCGATCCGCCGCGCGACACGATGCCGGTCACGCGGTTCGCCGTGTACGGGATGTACGCGAGGCGCACGCCGGCGTGGATCGTGAAGTAGTCGACGCCCTGCTCGGCCTGCTCGATCAGCGTCTCGAGGAAGATGTCGATGTTGAGCTTGTCGGGATCGCCGCCGACCTTCTCGAGGCACTGATAGATCGGCACCGTGCCGATCGGCACCGGCGCATTGCGGACGATCCACTCGCGGGTCTCGTGGATCTGCTTGCCGGTCGACAGATCCATGACCGTGTCGGCGCCCCACTTGACCGCCCAGCGCAGCTTGTCGACCTCCTCGCCGATCGTCGACGTCACCGCCGAGTTGCCGATGTTGGCGTTGATCTTCACCAGGAAGTTCCTGCCGATGATCATCGGCTCGCTCTCCGGGTGGTTGATGTTCGACGGCAGGATCGCGCGGCCGCGCGCGATCTCGTCGCGCACGAAGCCGGGATCGACGCTCTCGCGGATCGCGACGAACCGCATCTCGGGCGTGATGATGCCGCGCCGGGCGTAGTGCATCTGCGTGCGGTTCCCGGTGTCCTCGGCGAGCCGCGCGTCGATCCACGGCTTGCGCAGCCTGGGCAGCCCGTGGTGCGGATCGATGCCTTGCGGGCCCGAGGTGTCGTAGACATCGAACGGCGGCTCGCCGCCGTCGAGGTGGATCCGGCGCACCGGCACGCGCAGCCCGTCGCGCTCGACGTAGACCTTCTCGGACGCCGGGAAGCCCTCGATCGCCGGTAGGTTCGCGACCGGGTCTACGCCTGCTTGCGGCAGCGAGCGCTTCGAGTTGCCGTTGCCGTTACCGTTGCTCTGCTGGGTCATCGCAGCCTCCCTACGCCGGCATTACCCGGATCAGGTTCTGGGGTCGCACTCGCGTGCCTCTCAGCCTCCGGCAGACGATGCTGCAAGAAAGCTCCCCCGGTGGAAGTGGGATCGGTGCTAGGTCTCGCGCGACCCTACCCCAGGCACGCCAGGCACGCCAGCCGCGCCAGCACCCGATCGGATCTGTTCGCAGCTCGTGCGCCGGCGCACGGCCTCACAGAGGTCGTCAGAGATGGTCGATCGAGTAGAACGCGTCGTCGAGCGCCGCGATCATCGTGTCGGCGTCGGGGAAGCGGTGCGCCGGGTCCTTGACCAGCGCGCCCTCGACGAGCACGCAGACCTCGGGCGTGGCCCACGGCGCGCCCTTGGCCACGCCCTCGAGCCGCGGCACGGCGGATTTGGCGTGCATCGCCATCAGCTTGAGCGGATCCGGATCGTGGAACGGCAGCCGCCCGGTCAGCATCTCGAACAAGAGCACGCCCACCGCATAGAGGTCGGTGCGCGTATCGATCTGTCGCCCGAGCGCCTGCTCCGGCGCCATGTAGGCGGGCGTTCCGACGACGAGTCCGGCGTTGGTCAGCGCCGACGCGCCGTACGCCGCCGCCGCATCGCCGAGCAGCTTCACGATCCCGAAGTCGATGATCTTCACGCGCTCCCAGCCGCCCATGTCGATCAGCAAGATGTTGTCGGGCTTGAGGTCGCGATGCACCAGGTTGCGCGCATGCGCGTGGCCCACGCCCTCGAGGATCTGGCGTGCGGTCACCAGCGCGCGGCGCGGCGCGAGCGGGGCCCGCACCAGCTTGCCCGGCGTCCGTCGCTCCCCCGGCGGACTGCGCCGCTCGCCCCCCGCCGGCTGCGGCATCATCGCCTGGGTCAGCGTCGCGCCCGCCACCTTCTCCATCACCAGGAACAGGTATCCGGCCTCGACGAACACGTCGACCGCCGCCACCAGGTTCGGGTGGTCGAGCAGGCGCAGCGCATTGGCCTCGCGCGCGAACCGGCGCGTGACATCGCCGGCCGCGTTGACATCGACCAGCGGCGACTTGAGCGCGAACCGCTTGCCGGTGTCGTCCTCGACCTCGTACACGCCCGCCATGCCACCGCGCCCGAGCGACCGGATCACGCGGTACCGGCCGATCTGGGTATTCGGCTCGATCACGAGTCCCGGCACGGCCCGCTACGTTACCTGTCCGCGCAACGTCCTCCCAGTGCTTTGGAAGGACCCGCCCGGCCGGTCGGGGCATCTCACGCAGAAACGCCCACGTTGCGGCGTGCTAGGAATTCGCCATGGATCGTCACCTCCCCGTCGTCGGCAGCCGCAGCGAGCCCGACCTCCGCATGACCACCGACGAGCTCGAGTCCGAGATCCGCCGGCTCAAGCGCGAGCGCAACGCCGTGATCCTCGCTCATTACTACCAGGAGGACGAGCTCCAGGACCTCGCCGATCATGTCGGCGACTCGCTCCAGCTGTCGCAGGCCGCCGCCAAGACCGAGGCCGACGTCATCGCGTTCTGCGGCGTCCACTTCATGGCCGAGACCGCCAAGATCCTGAACCCGGATCGCGTGGTGGTCGTGCCCGACCTCGACGCGGGCTGCTCGCTCGCCGACGGCTGCCCGGCGCCCGCGTTCGAGCGCTGGCTGCGCGACTACCCGGGCCACACGGTGGTCAGCTACATCAACTGCTCCGCCGAGGTGAAGGCGCTCAGCGACGTGATCTGCACGTCGTCGAACGCGGTGAAGATCGTGAAGGCGCTCGGCGATCAGAAGATCGTGTTCGCGCCGGATCGCCACCTCGGTGCGTTCGTGAAGAAG
>DATIPJ010000490.1:0-10299 GCA_035472155.1 Kofleriaceae bacterium | reverse complement strand
GATGGTATCGACGAGTCACGCTGAGATCGTTCGCGACGTCACGGGCGCGTATCGCCTGCGAGACCTCGGTAGTCGGCGCGGCACCTTCGTCGGGGATCGCCAGGTGCAGGAGATCGAGCTGCGCGAGGGCGACGAGCTGCTCATCGGTCCGGCGCGGATGCGGTTTCACGCGCGCGGCACCACGTCGCCGGTGCCCACCGTGCGCGCCGGCGGCAGCAACGCGATCGACGAGCTGACCCGGCTGCGCGCGATCGCCGAGCTCAGCCGCGCGATCGGGGTCGAGCACGATCTGCGCAAGGTGATCGGGCGCGTGCTCGATACCTGCTTTCAGCTGCTCGCGGCCGACCGCGGCGCGATCGCGGTGTTCCAGCCCGGCTCGAAGACGCCGTACCTCACGCTGTCGCGCGAGCGCAACGGCGAGGAATCGCACTTCGCGCTGTCGACCACCGTGGTCAGCGTGGTGATGGAGACCCACGAGCCGCACCTCAGCGCCGAGATCGACGCCGATGCCGCGCTGCATCGCGCGGCCAGTCTGTCGGTGAACAGCGTGCGCTCGCTGATGGCCGCGCCGCTGCTCTACCGCGCCGACGACGTCGAGCTGCTCGGTGTGGTCCAGCTCGACTCGCGCGCCGACACCACGGTGTTCCTGCCGCGCGATCTCGAGCTGCTCTCGGTGATCGCCGGACAGGCCGCGCTCGCGATCAAGAACGCCATGCTGGCGCGCCAGGTGTGGACCGCGGTCGATGACGACTGGCGCCATCTCGAGCGCGTGGTGCGCGACCTGCCGGCCGGGGTGATCGTCCTCGACCGCCGCGGCCGCTGCCGGATCGCGAACAACTGGGTGCTGTCGCGCGCGGCGCTGATCGGCCCGATCGAGCGCGGGGCCGACGTGACGTCGATCGCGGGCATCCAGATCGAGGAGCTGTGCGGCCTCGACCAGCGCCTCCAGGTCTGGGTGAACGGGCGCGCCCTCGAGATCGCCGCGCGAACGTCGAGCGACGACGGCGAGACCGTGATCGTCATCTCGGACAACACCGACGAGCTCGAGCAGCTCACCCAGGCCGCGCATCGCGATCGGCTGTCACTGGTCGGTCAGCTCGCCGGCGGGATCGCGCACGACTTCAATAATCTCCTGTCCGTGATGCTGAGCTACGCCAGCATGGTCGAGGACTCGGTCGGCGACCCCACCGTGCGCGAGGACATTCAGAAGATCACGCGCGCCGCGACCAGCGCGAGCCAGCTCACCCGCCAGCTCCTGATGTTCAGCCGGCGCGAGATCGTGACCCCCAAGGTCATCGACCCGGCGGGGCTGGTGCGCGAGCTCGACCGCATGATGCGCGGCACGCTCGGCACGAAGGTCGACCTCACGACCGAGGTCTCTCGCGACGTGCCCCATGTGCTGATCGATGGCGCACAGCTCGAGCAGATCGTCGTCAACCTGGTCGTCAATGCGCGCGACGCGATCGCCGAGCGCGGCCAGGTGCACCTGCGCCTGTCGCGCGTGCAGCTCGCCTCCGGCTCGGTCGCCCAGCTGCCGCCGGGCGGCTACGTGCTGCTCGAGGTCGAGGACACCGGCTCGGGCATGCCGCCCGAGGTCCAGGCCCACATCTTCGAGCCGTACTTCACGACCAAGGGACTGCACCAGGGCAGCGGCCTGGGGCTCGCCACCGTGCACGCGATCGTCAGCCAGGCCCACGGTGAGATCGTCGTGACCAGCGAGGTGGGGAAGGGCACCACGTTCCAGATCTACCTGCCGGAGACCGACCGGCCGCTCGAGGTCGAGCCGGTGGGCCGCGCGCGCACGGCGGGCAGCGGCACGGTGCTGGTGGTCGACGATGACGACGACGTTCGCCGCATGGTCGAGCGCGTGCTGCGGCGCGCCGGATACACCGTGATCACCGCGAGCTCGGGGCCCGACGCGATGGCCCGGGCGCGCGGCTATGCGGGCGCGATCGACCTCCTGCTCACCGACGTGGTGATGCCCGGGATGACCGGCCAGGAGCTGATCCGCGAGCTCAACACCGATCGCCCGCGCATGCAGGTCGTGTTCATGTCGGGCTATCACCAGGGCGCGCCGATCGATCCGCGCCGCTTCGTCGCCAAGCCGTTCGAGCGCGCGACGCTGCTCGCGACCGTCGCCGACATCCTCGGCAGCCGCGCCGCCGAATCGGCGCACTGATCGCGTTACTGATGCTGCATGTGCGGCGCGACGCGGCAGCGATTGCGGTTGCCGCACACCGCCTCGGCATCGCAGCTCGGGTGCTGGCTGATCATCTGCGGGCACATCTGGCCGCGGCAGCGCTCCTGGTAGCTCGCGGTGAACGCGGCCACCGCGTCCTTGCGGATGGCGAGCTTGCGGCCGCCGGCGTTGCAGCCGCAGCACGCATCGACCAGGTCGCACTCCTCGGAGACCGCGCAGTTGTCGGCCGGCTCCGCCGGCTCGGATGGACGGCCCGGCTTGTCGGGCGGCTTGCCGCCGCAGCCGAGCACCAGCCACGCGGCCGCGACCGCCGCGAGCACCCGGGTCATCGACCCCTTCATCTACGGAACACCCGCGCGCCCGCGAACCGCGCTTCGTCGCCGAGCTGATCGGCGATCCGCAGCAGCTGGTTGTACTTCGCGACCCGGTCCGAGCGCGACGCCGACCCGGTCTTGATCTGCCCCGCGTTGGTCGCCACCACGAGGTCGCCGATGAACGCGTCCTCGGTCTCGCCCGAGCGGTGCGAGATGATCGCGGTGTAGCCCGCGTGCTGCGCCATGCGCACGGCATCGAGCGTCTCGGTCAGGCTGCCGACCTGGTTCACCTTGACCAGGATTGAGTTCGCGATGCCGCCCTTGATGCCGCGCTCGAGCCGCGCGGTCTGGGTCACGAACAGATCGTCGCCGACGATCTGGACCTTGCTGCCGACCCGATCGGTCAGGGTCTTCCAGCCCGCCCAGTCGTCCTCGGCGAGGCCGTCCTCGATCGACACCAGCGGGTACTTCGCGGCCCAGCCGGCGTAGAGCTCGACCATCTCGGCCGCGGTGCGGTGCTTGCCCTCGTATTCGTAGGTCTGCTTGGCCTTGTCGAAGAACTCCGAGGCCGCGACGTCGAGCGCGAGGAAGATCTGCTCGCCCGCCCGGTAGCCCGCCTTGCCGATCGCCTCGAGCAAGATGCCGATCGCCTCGTCGGCGCTGTCGAGGCTGGGCGCGAAGCCGCCCTCATCGCCGACGTTGGTCGACTTGCCGCGCGACGACAACAGCTTCTTCAGGTGGTGGAACGTCTCGACCCCGGCGCGCAGCGCGTCCTCGAACCGGTCGAACCCGGCGGGGACGATCATGAACTCCTGGATGTCGAGGTTGTTGTCGGCGTGCGCGCCGCCGTTGATGACGTTCATCAGCGGCACGGGCAGCGTGGTCGCGCCGGCGCCACCCAGGTAGCGGTACAGCGGCAGGTCGTGGGCGAGCGCCGCGGCGCGCGCGGTCGCCATCGACACCGCGAGGATCGCGTTGGCGCCCAGGTGGGTCTTGAGCGGCGTGCCGTCGAGCGCGAGCAGCGCCGAGTCGACCGCCGACTGGTCGGTGGCGTCCATGCCGATCAGCGTCGGGGCGATGATGTCCCGCACGTGGTCGACCGCGCGCTGGACGCCCTTGCCGAGGAAGCGCTGGGCGTCGCCGTCGCGTAGCTCGAGCGCCTCGTGCTCGCCGGTCGAGGCGCCGGACGGCACGATGGCGCGACCGAGCGCGCCGTCGTCGAGGCCGACCTCGGCTTCGATGGTGGGATTGCCTCGAGAATCCAGGACTTCGCGTGCGTGCAACCAGATGATCTCGCTCATCGCCGCGCATACTACGCCCAACCTCCCGCCCTGGACAGCGAGCCGACGACGATCACGCCGTGAACGCGCGGTGGCCGGAGCGTGAACGCGGCCATCGCGTGAGCGAGCGCGGGCGCACTGCCGTGATACACACACGGCGATGACGCGAACGATCGGAGTGGCGCTGCTCGGTCTGGGCAATGTCGGCGGCGGTGTCGTCAAGCTGCTCGAGGACAACGCCGCGGCGATCGAGGCCCGGCTCGGCGCGCGCCTCGAGGTCCGCGCGATCGCCGTGCGCGAGCTCGCCAAGGCCAAGCGCGTGGTCGATGTCGACCGCGGCCTGCTCACGCGCGACGTCGAGGCCGTGGTGCGCCGCCCCGACGTCGACATCGTGTGCGAGCTGATCGGCGGCACCACGCTCGCCAAGCAGGCCACGCTCGACGCGATCGCCGCCGGCAAGCACGTGGTCACCGCCAACAAGGCGCTGCTCGCCGAGCACGGCGCCGAGGTGTTCACCGCCGCGGAGCGCGCCGGCGTCGACATCTACTACGAGGCCGCGGTGTGCGGCGGCGTGCCGGTCATTCGCGTGCTGCGCGAGGGCCTGGCGTCGGACCGCGTCGAGTCGCTGCACGGCATCGTCAACGGCACCTCGAACTACATCCTCACCACGATGACGCAGACCCGGCGCGCGTTCGCCGACATCCTGCGCGACGCCCAGGGCCTGGGCTACGCCGAGGCCGACCCGACGCTCGACATCAGCGGCGGCGACGCGGCCCACAAGCTCGCCATCCTGATCAATCTGTGTTTTGGCACCTCGGTCGACGTCGCCGCGATCCCGACCGGCGGCATCGATATCGTCGAGCCGATCGACCTCGACTACGCCGACAAGTGGGGCTACGTCATCAAGCCGCTGGTCATCGCGCGCGCCCACGGCGATGCCGCGAGCGGCCCGATCGAGGCCCGCGTCCACCCCGCGCTGATCCCGCGCAACTGGCTGCTCGCCGACGTCGGCGGCGCCAAGAACGCGCTCTACGTCCAGAGCTACGCGCTCGGCCCGTCGCTGTATTACGGCGCCGGCGCCGGCATGCTGCCGACCGCGATGTCCGTGGTCTCCGACATGATCGAGATCGGGCGCAACATCCTCGCGCGCGTCGCCGGTGCGCCGCACCCCACGCGCCCGCGCCCGGCGCAGCCGCGCGCGCTGGTCGCCCTCGACGATATCCGCACGCGCTACTACCTGCGGTTCGGCGTCCACGACAAGCCCGGCGTCCTCGGCCAGCTGATGACCATCCTGGGCGCGCACCGGATCTCGATCGCCCAGGTCGTGCAGGACAGCCGCGCCACCGGCGAGGAGCCCGTGTGGGTCGTCGTGCTCACCCACGAGGCCCGCGAGCGCGACGTGCGCACCGCGCTCGCCGAGATCGACACCCTCGAGGTCGTTCGCCAGCCCGCGCGCCTGATCCGGATCGCCGGCGAGGCTGCGAGCCTTTGATCCAGATGACCGCCATGCGCCACGACATCCGCGTGATCTTCGGCGACACCGACCAGATGGGCGTCGTCTACTACGCCAACTACCTGCGCTACTTCGAGGCCGCGCGCGCTGCCTACTGGCGATCGCTGGGCAAGACGTACAAGGACCTCGAGGCCTGGGGCATCGCGCTGCCCGTGGTCGAGGCCCACTGTCGGTACAAGAGCCCCGCCTACTACGAGGACGTGCTCGCCGTCGAGACCCGCGTCAGCGAGCTGCGCGGCGCGTCGCTGCGCTTCGCCTACCGCATCTTTCGCGGCGACCAGCTCATCGCCGACGGCACCACGCGTCACGCCGTGATCGGCGGCGATGGGCGCCCGCGCGCACTGCCGCCGCCGATGCGCGCCGTGATTCCACCGATCGACCCGGCCCCGTCCGATTGATCGCAGCGCGGGCGGGGCGTACACCTCTCGAATGCAAGACCGCAACCTCGCTCTTGAAGTCGTTCGCATCACCGAGGCCGCGGCGCTCGCGTCGGCCCGCCTCATGGGCCGCGGCGACCGCAAGCTCGCCGACCACGTCGCGGTCGAGGCGATGCGCGTCGCGTTCGATGCGATCGACATCCGCGGCACCGTCGTGATCGGCGAGGGCGAGCGCGACGAGGCCCCGATGCTCTTCATCGGCGAGCGCGTCGGCCACGGCTGGCACGACAACGACACCGCCTCGCCCAAGGTCGATATCGCGGTCGACCCGCTCGAGGGCACCAACCTGTGCGCCACCGGCGCGCCCGATGCCATCAGCGTCATCGCGATCGCCGATGATGGCCAGTTCCTCAACGCGCCCGACACCTATATGCAGAAGATCGCCGTCGGCCCCGAGGCGCGCGGCACGATCGACCTGCGCGAGTCGGCGACCTGGAACCTCGAGCGCATCGCCAAGGCCAAGCACAAGAAGGTCCAGGACTGCACCGCCGTCATCCTCGACCGCGACCGCCACAGCGAGCTGATCGCCGAGGTCCGCCAGGCCGGCGCGCGCATCCGCCTGATCGGCGACGGCGACGTCTCGGGCGCCGTCATGACCGCCAACCCCGACTCCGGCATCGATGTCCTGTTCGGCACCGGCGGCGCCCCCGAGGGCGTCATCGCCGCGGCCGCCCTCAAGTGCGTGGGCGGTGAGCTCCAGGGCCGCCTCCGCTTCCGCAGCGACGAGGAGCGCGCCCGCGCCAAGCGCATGGGCGTCAAGGCCGAGGACACCATCTACGGCACCGAAGACCTCGCGAGCGGCGACGTCATGTTCGCCGCCACCGGCGTCACCAAGGGCTACCTCCTCGACGGCGTGCGCTTCTTCGGCGACGGCGCGCGCACCGAATCGATCGTCATGCGCTCCAAGTCGGGCACCGTGCGCGTCATCAACGCGACCCATCACTTCAACACCAAGCCCAAGTACTCGTGGGCCACCGGCCTCGAGCCCTGAGCGTTCACTTCCCCGCGGGCCGCTTCTTCGGTCCCGGCTTTCGCTTGCCGTGCAACCGCGTGGTGAACAGGATGTCTTGCACGAGCCGCACGCCTTCCACCAGCTCGACCGAGCGGCGCTCCGGCATCCAGCCCTTGGCCTCCGCGTCGATCGCGTAGCGCCCCGCCGGCAGCACGAATCTCGCCGGCGCCACCTGCTGCTTCCCCGCGACCTTCACCGTTGCACCCTCGGGCCGCGTTCGCACCTCGAGGATCGTCGTCTCGCCGTCGCGCGGCTTGCTCGCCGCGCTTCCCGCCGTCGCGCTGCCGGCCATTGTCTCGCTCGGCGCCGCGCTGTCCGCGCTGCCCGCCATCGCGCCATCCGCCAGGTCCTCGCTCGCGTCCCGCGCGCTTCCATTCGACGATTCGCCAGGCCCGGCATCGGCGATCGCGGGCTCGGTCTTCACACCGCCTTTGCTGCGCGCTGCGAGCACGATCGCCAACGACGCGACTGCGATCACGAGCAGACCCGCAACCGCGAGCCCGATCCGCAGCCGCCGCTGGCGCTGTGCGTTCGCCGTCAACGATCCATCCGCGATGTGCGCCGGTAACGCGATCGGCGGCCTTGCGCGCGGCGGCGACGGCACCAGCATCCGCGGGTCGAGCAGCGTGGGCGCCTCGGCCGGCGCGGTCGGCGCGCGCTCCGCCGCGATCATCGTCGGTGCTTGCACCGGAACCGGCACCGGGATCACCGCCGGCGCCGGGGCCGCAGGCGGCGCGTGGGCGGGCCCGGGCGCGTGCGCAGGCTTGTGCGTAGGGCCGGGAGCCATCGCCGGCGCCGACGGCGCGATTCCCGACGCGGCGACCTGCGACGTCGTGTCTGCCGTGAGGATCGACGGGTGCGCGCTCCACAACACGCCGCTCGGCAGCTCGCCGCTGACGCGCTCAAAGCCCAGCTGTGCGGCGCGCGCCGCGAGCGCCGCGGGCCCGATCTGCCCTTCGCCCGCCGCCGCCTCTTCGGCCTCGCCGGGCTCGCTCGTGAACCGCGCGCGCAGCCAGGCGCCGACCTGCATCGGCGTCGCCAGCTCGGGCGACGACTTCAGGAACGTCTCGAGCCGCTCGGCGAGCTGCATCGCGCTCGGCCGCAACTCGCGGCGCGTCTGCAGCGCCCACGCCACCGCCGCCGCCAGCGCGCCCGGCGTCTGCGGCGCCGCCTGCTCGATCGGTTCCAGCCGCCCGTCGCGGATCGCGCGCATCGCCTCGATCGCATCACCGCGCCCGACGATCGTCCGGCCCGCCAGCAGCTCCCAGAGCACGATCCCGAGCGAGAACACATCGCTGCGCCCGTCGAGCGGCGACCCCGTCGTCTGCTCGGGCGACATGTAGGCGTACTTCCCCTTCACCTGCCCGGGGTTCGTCAGCTGCTGGCTCAACGCCGCCGCCTTCGCGATCCCGAAGTCGCACAGCTTGACCACACCGTCGAACGAGATCATGAGGTTCGGCGGCGACACATCGCGGTGCACCAGCCCGATCGGCTGCCCGTTCGCCCGCAGCGCATGCGCGTGGTGAAGCGCCGCCGCGGCATCGGCGCCGAGCCGCGCGACCATCGCCGGCGGCAGCCGTTCGCTTGCCTTCACCAGCCGTCCGGCGTGGACGCCGTCCACATACTCCATTGCGATGAAGTAATCGTCGTCGACTTTCCCGAAGTCATAGATGTGCACGATATTCGGGTGGCTCAGCTGCGCGGCCAGCTTCGCCTCGCTGAGGAACATCTTGATGAAATCGGGCGCGTCCGACAGATGCGGCAGGATCCGCTTCACCGCGACGCGGCGATCGAACCCCTCGAGCCCCCGCTGCTGTGCGAGAAACACCTCGGCCATCCCGCCGCGCGCGATTCGCCGGAGGAGAACGTACTGGCCGAGCTGACTGCCGGCGCCATCCGCAGCCACGCGCGTATCTTATCCGGCTGTCAACAAGCGCGTCGTTGCCGTCGATGTTTCCCCGAGGACGTGATCCATGTCATCGTCGGCGCCGCCGCGGTCGCAGCCCGCGGACGTTTTTTTGGTGTAACCGCCATGTTTACAAGGGAAGATTGCTGCTGATCCTGCCCGTCCCCTCGAGGAGTTTGCGCATGAAGAAGCTAGCTTTGGCCCTGTTGGTGGGCTCCATCGCCGCCTGCGGCGGTGGCGGCAAGCCGACGCTGATCGACGGTGCCGTAGACGCCGTGGTGGCCTGCAATCCGGTGATGCAAACCGGTTGCGCCACGGGCGAGAAGTGCACCTGGATCGTGGACATCGACGGCACGGCGACCACCGACGACATCGGCCACATCGGCTGCGTCGCCAACGGCAATCTACCCGAGGGCATGGCCTGCAACGATGCCACGGCGGCCGCCAACGGCGGCGCCGACACCTGCATCGGCGGCCAGCTCTGCATCTCGCGCAAGTGCAAGCCGATCTGCGACCCCCAGCTCGTCGACGGCAGCGCCGCGGGCGCCTGCAAGGTCGACTTCTCGTGCAGCATCTATGCGGGCGTCTTCGAGTCCGGCGGCACCGCCACCGCGGGCGTCTGCGAGCCGGGCTGCGATCCGCTCAGCCAGCAGCTCAAGGGCACCAACGCCGAGGCCTGCGGCTCGATCGATCCCACCAAGCCGAGCGGCACCTGCGTCCCGAGCCGCGGCTTCCTCTCCTTCCACTGCGCGCCGAGCGGCACGGTCGTCTACGACAAGACCGACCGGGTCGCCCCGCTCGCCGACTCGGCGGGCAATCCGTTCGGCAACGGCTGCGCCCCCGGCTTCATCCCGTTCTACTTCGAATCCTCCGGCACGATGAACACGGTCTGCACGGGCCTCTGCGCCCCGCTCAAGACCGACAACCAGATCGTCAAGACGGCTGGCCACGAGACCGACAACCAGGGCGACAAGGCCGCGCTCGGCAAGCTCGTGGCCGACGCCGCCCCCGTCGCCGGTCACGCCGTCTGCCGGCCCAACATCAAGGGCGCCACCGGCCTGGCCGCCACGGCCGGACAGGACTGCCGCTTCCTCTGGTTCGATCTCGCCGGCCGCAATCCCGCGATGGTGGGTAACTCCCCATTTAACAACACGCTCGGCGTCTGCTTCGCCTATGAGAAGTTTGTCGACATCGAGGTACCCGGCCCAACCCCCGGGACCACGACGACCGTCCCGGAGAAGAGCTGCGCCGAGCTCCCCCCGACGGCTCCCGACACGGATCCGTTCGGCGCCGCCCCAACGGAAGGCTGCTACCCGCTTCCCGCGGCCGTGGCAGCCAGCAGCGCGAAGCCGACAGCGAGGACGCGTTGGGCCAGCACACACCGCGTGGCGAATCCCGATACCGTCCTCGTGCGACACGTCTTCGACTGAGTCGGGGGCGCGGAGGCGCATCATCGCGTCGAAATCGGTACATTTGCGCCGAAGCTGGGCGACGCCGCCGCGGGCGTGAGTGCGATGGTCGCGCCATCGGGTGCGAACGTCTGGAAAAAGCCAATCGCGCCACCCCCGCCACCAGGGAGGCCGTTGGCGTCACCGGGACGCTTTCCGGACGTGGGCACGGTGCCCAGGCGACCACCC